>NZ_JBJDRZ020000050.1:0-2500 GCF_044987585.2 Paenochrobactrum sp. BZR 201-1
CCTTCAGGTTATGAGCCTGACGAGCTACCGGGCTGCTCCACCCCGCGATAAACTTTGAGCGTCGGGCTTAGCCCGGTTTTTTTATTTTGTTCGTCCTTACCGGCTTTGCCAGTCGTTGATGAACATGGGCTGCTCTTGCCCTTAGCCCCAATTTTTCGACGCTGTTATTCAAGCGAATGAGACAGCATTGATTGATTAAGGCTTGTAGCCAGTTTGTCATTGCTTTATCTGGCTGGTATTTTTTGTAAACGCTTGATGCGTTTTGAATAAGTTGTTCTGTTTTGAGAAGATGTTTCATTGATGCGATTAGCAGACCTGGCAGCGACCTACTCTCCCGTGCCTTAAGACAAAGTACCATCGGCGCTGGAGCGTTTCACGGCCGAGTTCGGAATGGGATCGGGTGCAGCCGCTCCGCAATAACCACCAGGTCAGCAAAGCGCATCAATAATGTTTGAGAAGCTGGAAGTCTTTCGTGCTATTTTTATCGCTCACGCTACCTTCACTGCGTGAAGGCTTACGCGGGCACGCCGAACGACCGGCGCCATACTGTCGTATGCTTATTGTCATCTTCGAAGTTTACTTCGCAAGGTCAAGAGACCGTCGCAACTGATGTTGCGTGCTGTCCGCAGGCTAGCCTGACTTATCAGGCGCTCAGCTTTAAGGACAAAAGAGACATCAAACTTCGTTTGATGGATATTGATAATGAGAATGATCAAGTCGATCGAGCTATTAGTACCGGTAAGCTGCATGCGTTGCCGCACTTCCACACCCGGCCTATCAACGTGGTAGTCTTCCACGGCTCTGATAGGGAATACTCGTTTTAAGGTTAGTTTCCCGCTTAGATGCCTTCAGCGGTTATCTAGTCCGTATATAGCTACTCTGCTATGCCGCTGGCGCGACAACAGATCCACCAGAGATACGTCCATCCCGGTCCTCTCGTACTAGGGACAGATCCTTTCAATATTCCTACACCCACGGCAGATAGGGACCGAACTGTCTCACGACGTTCTGAACCCAACTCACGTACCGCTTTAAATGGCGAACAGCCATACCCTTGGGACCTGCTCCAGCCCCAGGATGCGATGAGTCGACATCGAGGTGCCAAACAACCCCGTCGATATGGACTCTTGGGGGTCATCAGCCTGTTATCCCCGGCGTACCTTTTATCCGTTGAGCGATGGCCCTTCCACTCGGGACCACCGGATCACTATGACCGACTTTCGTCTCTGCTCGACTTGTCAGTCTCGCAGTCAGGCAGGCTTATGCCATTGCACTCAGCGAACGATTTCCGACCGTTCTGAGCCTACCATCGCGCGCCTCCGTTACTCTTTAGGAGGCGACCGCCCCAGTCAAACTACCCACCATACACGGTCCTGGACCCGGATAACGGGCCGCAGTTAGACATCCATAAGATTAAGGGTGGTATTTCAAGGATGACTCCACCTGAACTGGCGTCCAGGCTTCAAAGTCTACCACCTATCCTACACATAACGTCACGAATGCCAGTGTAAAGCTATAGTAAAGGTGCACGGGGTCTTTCCGTCTAACCGCAGGAACCCCGCATCTTCACGGGGAATTCAATTTCACTGAGTCTGCGTTGGAGACAGCGGGGAAGTCGTTACGCCATTCGTGCAGGTCGGAACTTACCCGACAAGGAATTTCGCTACCTTAGGACCGTTATAGTTACGGCCGCCGTTTACCGGGGCTTCAATTCAAGGCTTGCACCTCTCCTCTTAACCTTCCGGCACCGGGCAGGCGTCAGACTCTATACGTCGTCTTGCGACTTCGCAGAGCCCTGTGTTTTTGGTAAACAGTCGCTACCCCCTGGTCTGTGCCACCCCCATCTGCTTGCGCAAAAAGGGGTCACGCTTCTTCCGAAGTTACGCGTGCATTTTGCCGAGTTCCTTCAACGCAGTTCTCTCAAGCGCCTTGGTATTCTCTACCAGTCCACCAGTGTCGGTTTAGGGTACGGTCTATATGCAGGAGCTATTTCCTGGAACCGCTTCACTGCAAGATCAATCCAATAAGATCTCACAATACACACGATCCGTCACTACCTGCAGGCCCACGAATATTAACGTGGTTCCCATCGACTACGCATTTCTGCCTCGCCTTAGGGGCCGGCTAACCCTGCTCAGATTAACTTTAAGCAGGAACCCTTGGACTTTCGGCGAGAGTGTCTCTCACACTCTTTATCGTTACTCATGTCAGCATTCTCACTTCTGATATCTCCAGGAGCCCTCACGGGTCTCCCTTCACAGACTTACAGAACGCTCCGCTACCACGCACATTAAGTGCATCCACAGCTTCGGTGTATGGCTTGAGCCCCGGTACATTTTCGGCGCAAAGACCCTTATTTAGACCAGTGAGCTGTTACGCTTTCTTTAAATGATGGCTGCTTCTAAGCCAACATCCTGGTTGTTTTGGGATCCTCACATCCTTTCCCACTTAGCCATAACTTAGGGACCTTAGATGGTGGTCAGGGTTGTTGCCCTCTCCA
>NZ_JBJDRZ020000051.1:0-6605 GCF_044987585.2 Paenochrobactrum sp. BZR 201-1
CTCCTTGGTGGCTTTTAAAAACAACCACACTATCGCACAAAAGCGGATCAGGAGGCCGTCCACCACATCAAGTCCATCGTAGCGACATCCAGACTGAAGCATTTCAGCACTGGGAGATTGACCACGCCAATGACACCTAGCACCCCAACATGCGAACGCATGTCACGGTTGATGAAACGGATATCAAGCAGATGGAAGGCAGCGAGTCCATTGAGCTTTGTGTGCAAGCAATGACGTTCATGATGAACAACGGGAATTGGCGCGCAAACCTGCCGTTCGACTATCATGGGTACTTTATAAAAACTGAGCGCTAAATGAACATCGTCATATACCGCTGGACTCGTGTTTTTTACACTCATCCCCTGCCCCCTGATCACGGTCATTAAGTATTGTATATGGTTGCGTGGTTCGTTACCCACGATTTGAACCTGTTTTCTATAAGGTACTGATATAACTTATAAAACGAAATTCTGATGGGTTTTTGAGTTTTTGGACAACAAAAAACCTCGGCCAACGGTTTGAATTGATTGTGTTTTTTATTCAATTTGGTTACGGGGGCTCGCAGCCCCCGATACCGACATTCCCTTCAAGTGCCGGTGTAAGATGAGTTTCAAAGAGGTGGCCGCAAATGAGACCGATCTCAGGAAAATTCTGTGGCCGGACTGAAGCTTTACAGCACTATCACCTGTCGAGTGATTTCACGGCAGGGCACAAAAGTCGGGAATGCTTATAGCCGTTGACTATCGCTATGAGCGTGCTCGTTAGATATCAGCATCGTTCCGTCAGCACCTGTCTCTGCCACCATTTTTTCGCCGTAGTGCGAAAATTCGGCATCTGTCCCATCAAACTCCGCAAGACGGACTGGGGCATTTCCAGCTTCCGTCCAGGTTATTTCGCGGCCCCGTTCCTAAGGTGTAAAATCGATTAACTTTGCAAAGCAAAGATGCGCTTGACCAATTGCCGACGCGCCTAGGAGCAGCATGGTTAGCCGCGGAGGCATCGTACCCTCATCGGAAACTCAACTCGGGGCTATTCATACCTCTCCAATCGGCGTGTCACCTTCTGCTTGCTTCAAAACAAACGCGATCTGTGCCTCTGAAAATTTGGATGCCTTCAACGAATTCTCCTTCTCCCCGATAAGGGATCATAAATGGAAAATTCCAGCTCTGCATGGCCTGATTTAATGGGGGCACGTCACTTGTGAACTCACTACCATTGATACTGATAATCATACTGGGCTTTCCACGTTCTTCAATAGTTTGATCCAACGCACGGGCAACCCGAAATACGACTCACCAACAGCCGTTCTTCAACATAACCTCACACGATTAAATCAATACAATAAGACGCTACGCCATTAAAATTATGCTGGACCGTTTAGCGCGATGCAACTTGCATAATATTCTAAGCTCTTCTTAGGCGTACGTTTCTGCGTCGTTTGATCGATATGTATTAACCCAAAACGATTGGCCAAGCCGAGTGTCCATTCCAGATTGTCAGTAGACGACCAATACATCATACCTGAAAGGTTTACCCCCTGTTTGTAAGCTTCGAGCGCAGCGGTGATATAGCCCTTCATGAATCTGACACGGTCAGGATCATTGATGACAAGATCCTTCGGCATCTTTTCATCGAACTCCTGTAACGGAACCTCTTCTTTGGTAGCAAAGCCAAATTCCGTCGCAAGAATTTCCGGGCCACCGTACTTCTTGTGAATGTCCAGCAAGACCTTAGTATAACTATCGGGATCGTACGGGAACTCCAACGTCAGCTCTATATCTGGAGGAGGAGCAACCATCGTGGTGCCAAGCGGAGAATCCGGATCGTTTGCTACAAAACCTCTTGTATAGAAATTGGCGCCGAAGAAATCCGGCATGATCGCTATCGTCTCAAGGTCTCCGTCCCTGATATACGGTTCGACCATCGGGACGATGATATCGGGATATCCTTTACCGTAAGCCGGACCAGGCATAGCTTCGTTCCAAAGCACATCCATGAAACGGGCCGCTTTAACGTCTTCCTCTTTGCCTGAGGGTGCTTCAACCGGCTGCATGTTAAATGCAGATGAAATCTTCACATTCGGCAGATTGGACTTTACGGCCGCATGCATATGTCCCTGAGCAAGATTGATATGATGTATGGCGGCGCCAAGATATTCTCTGGAACGATAACCAGGTGCAAAAGCTCCATTACCGTAACCAAAGGCCGCTAAGGCGTTAGGTTCATTGAACATTAGCCATCTTTTGGCCCGATCACCGACCAATCTCGCCATGATATCGGCAAAATCTCCCATTCGCTTGGTGATGTCCCTATCCAGAAAGTCTCCTGCCCACAGTGGGGTTTCCCAGTGAGACAACGTGGGCATCGGCTCCAGGCCATGCTCAAGCATGGAGTCTACCAAACGATCATAATACGACATGGCGCGCATATTGGGAGAGCCGGGCGTTTCAGGTTGGATTCGGGGCCATGAGAACGAAAAGCGATAGGTATTTACGCCTGCGTTTTGGAGTAACTTGAACTCATCGACATAGCGCAGCTGAAATTCGGTATTACGCTGATTGATCGTTCCGTCCGCGGTGCTACCTTTATTATCGAGGAAGACGTCCCAGTTACTCCTTCCCCGACCCTCGCGGCTTTCGGTCTGTCCGGCGGATGTCGCTACTCCCCAGATAAAACCATCTGGAAAGTTCGCGGTTGCTGCCATGACGTTTCGTGGTAAAGCACTGGCCATCATCGTCGCCCCCGCTCCTTTAAGAAGCGTCCGTCTTGAAAGTGCAAATGAAGTCATAATACTACTCACAATAAAAGATTAATGATCCAAACAGCAATTTTGCATGCGTCATTATTTCGACTATTCGGGAAAGAAGAATGTTATTCCAGTGCGGATACCCCATTTCGGACTACCCCTTGGTGCTTCAGCATAGTATTTCCCGCCAATTTCGAAACTCATAGCTTGGTTGCCGATATTAAATACTTTAGACGCAGAAAGATTAACCGGAACCGTCCAATTTTCATGTTTCCAGTCGTAGGTTGATTCAACCGTGAGGTTGAGCGAGCGCCCGCCGCCGAAGTCATAGGACAAGAACGGCTCAATTTGACTGACACTGAAACCCTCACGATCATGTTTAGAAGATAGGGACCAGACATGGCTGACAAGAGCGCCGGCCGTCCATCCATTTTTTTGGACAAGAGCCACACCGGTCGGGCCGGCTCCCCACTGCCCTGTGCCGAGGCTAGAATTGGTGGCTGTTGGGACAAGTAGTGCTGGCCCAATTCCCCACAAAACACCTCCGGCTCCAGGCTGAGCCGGAGACAGGAAGAAACTGGCATTGATGTCGCCGAGGCCAGCGGTGCTTTTGTCTGGTGTATAATTGTTGTAGGCTATAGGAACAATCAACCGGGTGATCAGATTCCACTGATCATCAAGCTGGAACGGGATAACTGGCTCAATGTTGGCTAAATAGGAAAAACTATTGCTTCGGTCGCCGCCTTGGAAATTAAAGTCTTGAGTTATCGGAACGCTGATAACAGGCGCAAGCGGATTGGCAGCCGCCTTGGAAAGGTCGTCTACAGACTGTTGAGCGTGAACAATGCTGCACTTCGTTGACACAAGAGCTGCGATTACTAATAAACTTTTTTTCCGTCCATAGCTGCTTTTTATCAAGTCGCCCCCGCGGTGCATTCTTATAGTTTCTTTGCAATCGCTCGTTCTCTGGCAGATTTTAACCCCTTGAGTATGCAAAACAATGCGCATTTATCCCATTTTCAAATTGCATTTATCCCAATTCTCCAGCGCCGAATTATCTGAGTGATGCCTTTTATTATTTGAAACAAGAAAGATTGACTGCCGCGGTTATATTGCCACAATACTGATGGTGGATGTTCACAACAAAATCGCCAATACTGCTGCTGTTTACACCGTAAAGAGGCACTAGAGAACGAGAAGACAATGAACCGCAATGTTACACTTTCAACTGATATGATTGATTTGGCTGATCGTGATGAATTTTGGCGCGATGTTTCGAAGATCATTTATGATGTTTCCCCAGTAGTTGCTACGCAAGGTCTTGCCGGTAGCGTAATTTCCCAACCATTTGGCGAAATGATACTGGGCGCAACGTCTTTCAATAGTCAGTATTGCCAAAGAACTCGGCGTAATATCATGCATGATCCGCTCGATTCCTATATCGTGCAACTCGTTTTGAGCGGGCCTTACAAAGGAGACTTCAATGGCACTTCAATGACTGTATGTCCGGGGGATATATTTTTCCTCGACTTGGACCAACCGCTGGACAGTAAGAAGGAGAAGGGGCGACGTCTATCACTTGTTATACCACGATGCGAAATCCAAAAGATAATCCCCAACAGAAATCTCCACGGACAAGTATTGACTTCGAACAGGGGAACAACGAAATTGCTTTCGCATTACATTAAAGGTATTGCCGAAACATTGTCTGATATCGCCGACGACGAGACCGAAGCGGTGCAGAATTCTGTTCTATCGCTAATCAGCGAGGCATTTAACGGCATTAAGGCTACAAGAAGTCTGAACGTCGAACTTCCTCTCCGTTCGCGTATATTGGGTTTCATCGAACATAATATTAGCGATCCCACATTCGGCCTGCATTCTATCCTGTCCCAGTTTCCAGTATCAAGATCAAGTCTATATCGCGCATTCGAAGAAGATGGCGGTATTGCTAACCTCATTCGTCAAAAGCGCCTCGATCATGCCTTTAAACTTCTGACATCCCGGCAGAAGCCAGCTTATTCGGTCAAAGATGTGGTACGGCGCGTTGGGTTTACCGAAGGTACTCAATTTGCACGTTTCTTTAGGGCACGTTTCGGAATTCAACCTAATGAAGCGCTCGCTCTGAAACCGTCTCTCGCTACGGGAACAAATGGCTTCCTCGCCCTGCACGAGCATCTAACCCAGCGTATTTCGAACATTGAAAGAAGTCCCTCTATGCCAATTACACACCGATTTTGAACACAAAAGCCCTCATCGTTTTGAGAAATGCGGAATCTGGGTTAATCGCACGCACGCTTCAGTGGCCATCCGAACTCCCCATCGCATTGGTACTCGCGGACAGTCGGTTTCGAGTTTGTCGATCGTAGAAGTTTCTTATCCTGGTTTAATCGTTGCCAGAAGAAACAAATTGCCAATGATGAGATTAGCGATGCGCTAGGCGCGGCTATGTCGCAAAAACCGAAATGGCGAGCGGTTGTTATTCAGATATTTAACCTGTCGGATTTCAATCATGTTGCACGCTCCTGCGAATTTCAGCATGTTGTTTTTGGACTTGCCCGGATAAAATGGAGGGATTTTCTGTTAACATTTGAGTCAACAGGAGAACCCTATGAGTAAAAGCAAACGCCCCGTTATTACGGATGATTTCAAGAAGGAGGCCGTCCGGTTGATTGCAACTAGCGGGCGGACAATCAGCCAGGTCGCGGCAGACCTTGGTGTTGGGCTCTCTACACTGGCGCGCTGGAAACGGCAGTTTCATGAGGCAGATCTTCTGTCTGGACCACACGAGGATGTGACTAAAGAATTGGTGCGACTGCGTAAGGAAAACGAGATCCTTCGGCAGGAACGCGAGATATTAAAACGCGCTGCAACTTTTTTCGCCAAGGAGGGAAGTCTATGAGGTTTAAATTCATCGATGATGCGAAGAAGGAATTCCCCGTCTGTCGGCTCTGCTCAGTTCTTAGTGTCAGTGAAAGTGGCTATTTTGCATGGAGAGGACATCCAGCCAGTTCCCGGCAGAATAGGGATATGATCTTATTGGCCCATATACGCTCTCAGTTTAAGGCATCGCATGAAACCTACGGATCTCCACGCATGCATGTGGAACTCCAGGAGGCTGGTATTAATGTTGGCCGTCATCGCGTTGCCAGGCTTATGAGGGATAATAAGCTGAAAGCCTTACAAAAACGGCGCTACAAGAAGACAACAGACAGCAACCATAGTGGTCTCATTGCCCCCAACCTTCTTGATCAGGACTTTGCATGCACTGGCCCAGATCAGAAATGGGGTGTTGATATCAGCTATATCTGGACCGCTGAGGGCTGGCTTTATCTGGCAATTGTGCTGGATTTATTCTCACGGCGTATTGTTGGATGGGCAACAAGTGACAGGCTCAAAAAAGATCTGGCATTGACGGCTTTAAATCGTGCGATTGCTCTTCGCAGGCCACCCGCCGGGCTGATCCAGCATTCGGACAGGGGCAGCCAATATTGTTCTTATGACTATCGAGAACGATTGGCCAGTCACGGCATCGTCGCATCAATGAGCGCTAAAGGGAATTGTTATGATAATGCGATGGTCGAAGCCGTATTTAAAACAATCAAATCAGAGATGGTCTGGCGTACGAGTTTCCAAACGCGAGCGGTTGCTGAAAAAGCCCTTGGCCGATACATTGATGGCTTCTATAATCCAATCCGGCGACATTCAGCGCTCGGATATAAGTCGCCAATAGCATTCGAGGCCAACAACGCATTCGCTGAGTGAAAGTCTCTCCACTAAAGCGGGGCATGTGTGGACGGCCTCCGTTTGGCAAGATGTTTTTTGATATTTCTGACAAGCTGGTCGAGTGCAGGCATGT
>NZ_JBJDRZ020000052.1:0-3870 GCF_044987585.2 Paenochrobactrum sp. BZR 201-1
ATCAATGGCACCTTGCAAGGTGGCGGAGATCTGCCGCGCTCCTTTATTCTTGGTCGCACCGCTACAGCCGGTTCTCTGGTCTGGGCAAATACCTGGGGGAAAGACGGCGATACGCCGAACGGCTATCTCACACAGGTGATTGCGCTTTCTGATTTGCCTATTAAAGGGCTGATACGTCTGTGGGTGAACAATGAGCCGGTAACGATTTCCAGTAAGGTGGATGAGTTTGGCAGTGTCGTCACGGAATATCTGAAAGACGGCAAACCTAATCTCTGGATCCGTTTTTATGACGGCACACAAACACAGGCTGATGGTCTGTTGGTGTCAAAGGCTTCCAATGGTAATCGTTATTGGTCTGCAACCCGCGTTGGCCGTGGTATCGCCTATGTTGTCATCACCGCGCGTGTTTCCAAAAACATGTTTTCCGGCATTCCGTCTTTTAAATTCGAGCTGGACGGCATGCGCCTTTATGATCCTTCAAAGGACAGCACCAATGGCGGCAATGGCTCGCATCGCCAAGCTGACCGGTCTACATGGGGCGGTGATGGTGACTATCTGCCTGCCGTGCAGGCTTATAACCTGCTGCGCGGTCTGGCCTATGACGGTAAGTGGTTCTACGGTGTGCAGGGCATGTCAGCTGCGCGTTTGCCGTCTGCCAACTGGATTGCTGCGATCAACAAATGCCGTAAGCCGGTGGCCTCTGCTGAAGGCATGGTGCCGCAATATCGCTCAGGCGGTGAAGTAACCATTGATGCAGCACTTTCAATTGCGCTGGAAGCAATCAACGCAACCTGTCAGGGACGCATCGCCGAGATCGGCGGTATCTATCAGATGTTTCTGGGTGCGCCTGAAGCGTCGGTGATCCATTTTGACGATGATGATATTCTGTCGACTGAAGAACAGTCCTTTACGCCTTTCTTTGGGCTGGCTGATAGCATCAACGGCATCATTGCCACTTATCCGTCACCGGCTGATGGCTGGGCTGTTAAAACGGCGCCGCCTATCCACCGTACAGACTTGGAGGCAAGGCACGGCAATCGCCGCTTGATGGCATCGGTTGAACTGGCTTTTGTTTCTTATGCCGAGCAGGTGCAGCGTTTGATGAGTTCGGCCTTGCTGGAAGGGCAGCGCGCCCGCCGACATACGATTGTTTTGCCACCACGCTTTTGGGCTTATGCAACACCTGGCACGATCTTTGCTTGGACCTCCAAACGCAACGGCTATGTCAATAAGCTGATGCGGGTGGATGGCGTGGCTGATCGCACCAACCTTGATGTGATGGTGGATCTGACTGAAGTTGATCCGACGGATTATGATTGGGACAGCGGCAAAGATTTCAAACCACCTGTTGATGGTACTATCGGGTCTATGCGGCCACAGCCACAGCCAATCATAGATTTCTCGGCCATTCCATCGGTGTCTAAAGATGCCAATGGGAATGATCGTCGGCCTGCCGTTTTGCTATCATGGGATGGCGATAAGGCTGACGTTGACCTCGTCCGGTTTGAGTTACGCCAGACATGGGATTTAGCCGTAATCTATACCGGGCGCACCGAAGACGTTGGGCGTGGTTCAATGCTCATCGCTCCGTTTATGCTTCAGGCCAACTCCCAATATCAGGTGCGGGCGCGTTATGCGGTTTACGATGATTATCGAGAGTTCATTTGGTCTGATTGGATTTCGGTCAGGATGCTGGATGTTCGCTTAAGTGAGCTGGATATATATCCTGTTGGTGTAAACGAGCTAAGAGAGGAGGTTGAAGTTCAGCTAAAATGGCTGGGTAACTCCGAGAGCTATGCTTGGGATGAGTTAG
Organism: Paenochrobactrum sp. BZR 201-1; assembly: GCF_044987585.2. Taxonomy (NCBI): domain Bacteria; kingdom Pseudomonadati; phylum Pseudomonadota; class Alphaproteobacteria; order Hyphomicrobiales; family Brucellaceae; genus Paenochrobactrum; species Paenochrobactrum sp. BZR 201-1. The sequence goes on from NZ_JBJDRZ020000052.1 coordinate 1,814, forward strand.
AGCGACTGGGGCAGCTAACAGCCGAGCAGGATGCAGGTAATTTTGCTGAACGCCGCGTTCTGCGCGAAGAAGTTACAGTTGCCGTTAATGATGTAACTGCCTCCTACAAAAAAGCCATTCAAGTCGTTGTTAATGATGTGGGTGCTGTTGTTACCAGAATTGAGGAACTGGAAGTTTCTGTTGATGAGAGTATCGCGCGGGCAACCAGCTCCCTACAAACTGAAATCAATAAGGTTGGTGACAAAGTTGATGTGAACGCGCGCGCGATTACAGCCCTTACCACTACCATTGATGAGGATGTATCTCGTGTCATCACGTTGATGGAAACGGAAATTAACAAAGTTGATGGCAAGGTCGATGCCAACAGCAAACTCATCACCGCTTTGTCGACTACGGTTGATAATGTTTCAGCTGGCATCAATATCCGCAGTGAAACAGAAGTATCACCCGGCGGCGGGCGAGCTATACATGGCGTTCAGGTCAAAATAGGTAGTGGTGATGTTTGGTCCAGCTCTGCTTACTGGATTGAGGTCGTCAATGGTGTTTCCAGCTTTATGGTTGCGGCAGATCGCTTCGTTGTGACCGACAGTACAGGCACATCAAAACAGCCGATGGTTTACACAGAAGGCGAACTGACCCTCGCCATTGCCAATATTGGTGAAGTGACAGCCGGTATTATCCGTTCAGCAGACAATAAGTTTGTTATCGATCTGGCAGCCGGTTCTTTAAGGATTTCAGACTGATGGTCAATCGTTTGCTTCTTGATAAAACGCGACTGCTCGTCACCAAACCGGGTGTGGAGGCCACTGCAAACGCCATACCTGAAGGCAACAAGCTTTTTGACAGCACGTGGTTGTTTTCCAGTACGATTGTCGAGGCTGGGTTGCATATTGATAATGCATCGCCAAAGTTTGGATTTTTTGAACAGGTTATTCAGTGGGATATCGCGACCGATACGTCATTGCCGCAATATATTGATTTCACGCCGTTGAGCTATGTCCCGACGGTTGTTTTGATCAATTTGTCCGATCCTCATTATTGGGAGCGTCATGGCATGGTTCTGCTTGGTTCGGAGCCTAGGATCGAACGCTCCGAATATTATCGAACTGGTGAGGTTACGGTTACGAATAGCCGCATTACCATCCCCAGAATAAGAAGTCCCAGCTGGTATTATCGCGAAAGCTTCCTTTATCTGATTATGGGGATGTAAAATGGCTGATCAAATTCTTCTTGGTAAAAATGGCAATCAGCATGGGATATGGGTCGCCAAGCCAAACCAAAGCGTGCAGCAAGGTGGCCAGATGCTGATGTCTTCTGTGCAGGATATGCTCAAAATTCATGCTCAGGGCAAAAAGACATCAACCAGCATCCGCCAATCACAAGGGTTGTGGCGCCATTCTATAATTGTAGATTTCCCCGAACTACCATTTATACCTTTGGCCTTTATGGGCTTCGTAAACACCGGCTCGGAGCCTTTTAGTTTCCCTCCTAATTTGGGGGATATTGTTACATGGGAAAATTTCCCTTCCAGAGGGATTGTTAATTACATCCCCGCAGTTGGCATTTCACATAATCAACTCAAATTCGAAGGCTGGACTTTTGATAAGGTCAGCAACTTTAACTACATCGTTTTCCTGACGAAACTTCGGGATAAATTCTGATGGCTGGGCGTGTATGGTTCCAACGTGGAAATGCAAACCAGCCATTTAAATTCAGAGTGTCAAAGCCGGGCAAGAGTGTTGATAGCACCAATAAATTCGACTTCATTTTGCATGAAGATATTGGTGTCGTTGCACCTTATGTTTCCGGCTCTATTTCTGTGCCGGCCAAATCCAGTGTTCTGATTAATTTTGGCCGCGTCTATCCCGATCCGGCTCTCATTATGATCAAACCCTCTGGCGGGTTGGTCGCCATTATTTCGCAATTCGAGGCGAAAATTCAGCAAAACATGTCTTCGATGCGGCTTTACAACCACACCGATACAGCTCGCCAGATCACCTATTACGTCTATTGGAATAGCATAGGATAATCCCATGAAAACCCCTGACAAGGTTATT
>NZ_JBJDRZ020000053.1:0-5570 GCF_044987585.2 Paenochrobactrum sp. BZR 201-1
GTAACAGCCGGTGTCATGCGTAGCCCTGATAATAAAGTGGTTTTCAATCTTAACAATGGGACGCTGATATTCAGCGATTAATGCATGGTTCAACGTGTGTTTTTAAGTAAATCCCCGCCACGGCTCATCACGTCGAAGGCGGGTAAGAATGCCACTCCGTCACTACCAGATGCAGACAAATCATTCGATAGCAACTGGTTTGATGGAGGCGGTATTAAATGGATTTTGCCCAGGAATAAATCAGGGGTATTTACCGCTTTTCCGTATCAGTTGAATTATATCCCCTATATTTGGGGGTTTTTGTCGGGAAATTATACAGGAGATCAAACCTATTTCGAGTGGGGCGTTATACCAAATAGCGCCGATAGACCCCCCACCAATGGAACTAGATACATACTTGATACTGAGTTTTTTAGCGGCGCGGGCGCGGATGCCAATCAAAATTACTACGCTACCAACGGCGGGATATATAACCATGTCCAAGCGGGACGTTGGCAAGGGGCAGATTACTTCGTGGTTTTCGAGGGCTGAAAATGGTGGATAGAATCTTATTAGGCAAAGAAAACAATAGACACTTACTTAGAATTTCAAAGCCCGGCTTTGATGTTAAAAACCGCGCTAATCCAATGGTTTTTTCTTCCGAGAATGACTACTTAAAAATACACGCAAGGGCGCGAGTAAAACTAAACTCATATACACAAAGCGGGAATGCTTTTTGGTGGGGTAAGTTTTCTTTTCCTCCACTAAGTTACCATCCATTGGTTTTTTATAGATACGAGTGGCCTCTATTGGGCAGAACCAATGTCACCTTTCCTTCGCAGGATGATGACATCTTCTGGGGCATGTCGTGCGTGGTAAGCTTTGATACACTTTGGTTTGTTTCATCCAATTGGGATGATTTTGTATCTGATATCTACGTGAATTACATCGTATTTGAAAATAGGATGCCGTAACGATGGTGGATAGGATTATCTTCGATGCCAGCGGCGTTAGGGTTTCAAAGCCGGGCTTTGACGCAAATACTGCTTCACCTCAAAACATGGCTATGTTTTCCGGCATGACCCCGTGCATACCGATAACGAGTAATAGCGTTTCGTTTACAGGTAACGGGACAAAGACATTCACATTTACTAGTCCAAATCAAAACATCGTCCCCACAGTATTGGTTAGGTCACCTCAAGGGATACTCCCTTCGTTCAGGACGTATTATGCGGAAATGAACGCGCCTTTTAATAGTGTAACCATTCGGAATGTGGACGGGAAAGCTAGAACTGTAGAATTCAAGGTATTGTTCTAAGCCGTCCCTTATGAGGAAATCATGCAAAACAGAATAATGATTGATCCATCAGTAGCGCTGATGGAGTTGACCATTGATGCCAATTATTCGCGCGACAGGCGCTTATATTTGGCTAACGAGCTGCATCAAGCGCAATTAAAAATCCAAGAGATAACCGTCGACTTAACATCGGCTCAAGAGGAAATAGCGCGCCTTAACCAAGTCGTGACAGATTTGCAGGGTGTAGAAACCTCTACCATTGATACATTGGAGATTGAATAATGGCTTATGAAAGGGGTGTGAGGCCTGATTATACAGTCGGCACAATTACCTTGGTATCGGGGAGTAAGAACTTCACCACGACAGGGGCATCTTTGCAAAGTGCCGCTATTCAAGCCGGTGATATGATTATCACCCGTTCGGGCTTGGTACTGATTATTGCATCAGTCACAGGACAGAACGCAGGCACCCTTGTCGAGAATACGCCTGCAGGCGCGGCAGGTGCTAATCAACCACTGCTGATCCGCTATCAGCCCGATGGATCGCGTTATCAAGGTGCGGCGCGCGATCTTATCGCTCGTTGGGGCATGAGCGGAAATGTCGATGCGCTTGCCGGATTGAAAACACTAAAAGATACACTGGCTTTTTTCACCGGTTCTGGCACTGCGGATGTGACTGCTTTAACGGAATGGGCGCGGACTTTGTTGGCGGCTGCAAATGGCGGTAAAGGTTATGAAGCTTTAGGCGTTGTGCCTTTGAACAATATGCAGCATTTATTCGGCCAAAATGGTGCTGATGGGTGGGTACGTCTATCAACATCTTATACCGGCACAGGTGCAGAAGATGGTAGTTCAACAATTGGTATCCAAGGTGGCGGAATTTTTTATTTTATGCGTTCCGGCGCAAATGTTTGTGCTTGGGATATTAGCGGCAGACAAATTGTAGGTATTGTTCCAGGAGAACGCATTACCGAGGGTAAAGTAAACGTCAACAGAGTTGCACATATGCATGGAGCTAATAGTGATGGGTGGGTTCGGTTAGGAACGCACATGTCAGATAGCTCTATTGGTGGATCCATTCGCTTAACTGGCAATGAAACACTATCATATACTGTCGATGATGTTCAGAAAATGTACTGCAATTCAACGGGCAATATGGGCGTTACAGGCTCATTGTCTAAGGGCTCTGGTACTTTTCTGATTGATCACCCTCTTGATCCTGAAAATAAAGATTTAGCTCATGGGTTCGTTGAAGCACCGGAATATGTCAACGTTTATCGTGGCGATGTGCGCCTTGTTCGTGGCCGCGCTACAGTAGATTTAGATAAGTATTTCAATATGTCTACTGGTACGTTTGGAGCGCTTAATACAGATATTACAGTGTCAAGCCTCCAAAATCAGGAGGGGTTTTCTCGTTTGCGTCCACTAAAGAAAATCGAAAGTGGTTTGCTTGAGATCATTTGCGAGGACGAAGAAAGTACTGACCTCGTGTCATGGATGGTAACTGGTCGACGCAAAGACAACTTTGTCCTTCATATTGATGAAAACTGTGAACGTGAGACAGGTAAATTTATTCCAGAACGCGAAAAAGAAGATTTTGATGAGGTGGGTTTATGACAATGAAAACTGTAATTGACGGTGCTAAAATTGGTAAAAAAGGCTATCCCCGCCATTATCAAGCTTTTGGGATGGAGCCACCCACAAAAGTAATAAATATTAATCAGTCATTTGACGAAAACGGTGATAGTGTCGCGATTACCTTGGATGAGCAGGTAATGGCTGAACGCGACCGCCGTATCAATGGCGGTTTTACGTTTCAGGGTGTGTTCTATCAAAGCAGATCACAGGATCGTGAAAACATTGCCGGTGCCGCTGTGGCCGCACTTGCTGCAATCTCAGCCGGTGCAGCAGCCAAAGATTACCGCTGGCATGGTGGTGATGCTGATTTTCAATGGATTGCAGAAGACAATACGCTGCATCTGATGGATGCGCAGACGATGTTTGCCTTTGGGCAAGCCGCAATGGCGCACAAGCAGGCGATGATTTTTTCAGCTCGCGCGCTAAAAGATATGGCTGAAATTCCAGCCGATTTTGCTGATGATCAATATTGGCCTTCATAGCCTTCGATCAGAAGAACGCACTCTTCGCTGGGCACGATGCCGGGACCGAGAACTGAGCGACCATCGCCTCACTCATCGAGACCTGCAAGCTCAATGTCGTCGATCCGCTGGCTTATCCGACCGCTACACTTACTGCCATTGTCCTAGACCACAAGCAGGGCCAGATTCATGAGCTTTTGCCTTGGAATAATTCGCCGTGGAGCGGACCAACAGGCAACGGTAGCGGGGCAGATGACTGCGCACGAAGGTACGCAGCCATATTGTTCAGTGTAGTGAAGCGCTTGCCGCAAGCCGCTTATCCTTGTCGTGCAGCGCGAAGCGGTCAATCATATCAGCACTCGCTTCGTTGAAGCCGAGAACCTCGACCTCATCGCCCTCTTGCCGAAACTTCAATACGATCTTGTCCAACGCGCCAATTGCGGTGATGTCCCAGAGATGGGCCTTTGTGAGATCGATGATGATCCGCTTACCCTTATCCGTGAAATCGAACGCATGGATAAAGGCTTCCGCAGACGCAAAGAAGACCTGCCCCTCCACAGCATAGGTGACACTGTTCTGTTCGGGATTCTCCAGGCGCGTGACCCTGAACAGACGGGCTACCTTGCCAGCAAAAAAGATGCCGGACAGCAGGACGCCAACGATCACGCCCTTTGCCAGATCTTGCGTTGCGACGACGGTGATGACCGTCGCCAGCATGACGACAGAGGACGGAAGCGGATGGCGTCTTAGGTCAAGGATCGACCGCCAGGAGAAAGTGCCAATGGAAACCATGATCATAACTGCAACGAGCGCGGCCATGGGGATGATCTGGACGAGGTCATTGAGGACGACGATCAGGAATAGCAAGAAAGCACCCGCGACGAATGTCGAAAGCCGTCCTCGACCACCCGATGTCACGTTGATGACCGACTGTCCGATCATAGCGCATCCGCCCATGCCTCCAATCAGTGCCGATGCGATATTCCCCGCTCCCTGTCCAACGCATTCCTGACTCTTGTTGCTGGGCGTGTCTGTCATGTCGTCGACGATCTGCGCGGTAAGCAGCGATTCCAGCAGTCCTACGGCAGCGAGCGTCACTGAGTATGGGAAGATAATCTGCAGAGTCTCCCAAGTCAGCGGAACCTGCGGAAGCATCAGGAATGGGATCGAAGACGGAAGCTCACCGAGGTCGCCGACGGTGCGTAGATCCATGCCGAACCACCACGCTGTGGCCGTGAGAACGCCGATGGCCACGAGCGGCGATGGGATTGCCTTGGTCACGTATGGAAAGAGGTAGATGATTGCGAGGCCGCCTGCGATCATCACGTAGGTAAGCGTCGGAACCCCAATAAGTTCAGGCAACTGGGCCATGAAGATCAGGATCGCAAGGGCATTAACGAAGCCCGTGATGACCGACCGGGAGACGAAGCGCATCACGCGGCCGAGCCTGAGCCATCCCGCGATGATCTGGATGATGCCCATAAGGATCGTGGCGGCGAACAGATACTGAAGGCCGTGCTCCTTGACCAGCGAGACCATGACAACAGCGGTCGCGGCCGTTGCAGCAGAGATCATGCCGGGTCGGCCGCCCACAAAGGCCGCCACGCAGGCGATTGCGAAGGAGGCGTACAGGCCGACCTTGGGATCGACTCCGGCGATGACGGAAAAGCCTATCGCTTCCGGGATAAGCGCGAGAGCGACGACGATACCCGAAAGCACGTCGCCACGGATGTTGGAGAACCACTCCTGATAGTAGTTTGAAAGAGTTCGCATGGGAGATTTTTCACAGTTGAGGCAACGGGCCGAGCGAAACTCGGTCCTCGAAAACGGAATAGTTGCGTTGCTGTGTTGTCTGGCGGATCGGCGGCCAGAAGAGCCACCCGGAGTTTCACCGAGTCCTTGTGGATGACGCTATGTAGCTCACGCAGTCCAGTTTTGCAATTACGTCTCAGTCTGAATCCACTCGCCACAAAAATAGGATGCGGCGTCAAGGTGTCGGTGTGACACCGATTACAGTTATCGTTGGCATGGTGGTGATGCTGATGATCAATATTGGCCTGCATGACCCCATTTTATTCTGACCATTCAGCCCGCCCGTGAGGCGGTTTTTTTCTTCCGCAAAGGAACAATCGTGATTGCTAAGGGTTCATCTTTGAGGAGGTGCCCTTATGAGCAGTTTTGAATTTGAATCCGTTT
>NZ_JBJDRZ020000006.1:0-196979 GCF_044987585.2 Paenochrobactrum sp. BZR 201-1
TTCTCCTTGGTGGCTTTTAAAAACAACCACACTATCGCACAAAAGCGGATCAGGAGGCCGTCCACCACATCAAGTCCGATAATCATCAGGCTGACACTGTCATCGCCGCCAACAGGCATAAAAGGCGAAACCGGAGCATTGTGCCACTCCGGTTCTTTAATGCGCCATTCTTGTAAAAAATCATGCAAGCGCGGACAAATAGCACAATCATGTGAAGGATGTATCATTGGAACCCTTCAATTGATCGGTACGCGATCAATAATCGTCGTCTTCCATTTCGTCAGCCACTAAACGAGGTGCCTGCTGCTGTTGCGGACGTTCGGACATTTCACGGCCGATTTCAGATTTCAGTGAAACGAGATCGATGAAATGGTCAGCCTGACGGCGCAATTCATCAGAAATCATTGCAGGTTGTGTCGTCAGTGTAGAAACGATGGAGACTTTGCGGCCTTTACGCTGCAATGCTTCAACCAGTGAACGGAAATCGCCGTCACCGGAGAAGATAACAAAATAATCGATGGCATCGGTCAATTGCATTGCATCGACGGTTAGCTCGATATCCATATTGCCTTTGACTTTGCGACGTCCGGTTGCGTCGGTAAATTCTTTGGCAGCCTTGGTGATGACCTTGTAGCCGTTATAATCCAGCCAATCAATCAAAGGTCTAATTGACGAGTATTCCTGATCTTCTACCAATGCTGTGTAATAATAAGCACGCAGCAAGTAGCCACGGTTTTGAAATGCTTTTAATAATTTGCGATAGTCAATGTCGAAACCAAGTGTTTTGGAGGCTGCATAAAGATTAGCGCCGTCAATGAAAAGGGCGATCTTTTCACGGGAATCGAACATATGTAAAAATCCACTCTACAGGCATGGGCCTAAAAACCAGTTCAACTGGATGGCCTTCGTGAAACATATAAATGGCGACGTCAAAAGAACTTTTTGGTGCAACTTACGTCTTGGCCTTATTTTCTAAGGGGAATATACAGAAATACAAGCAACCTTAGGTTGATTTGCCCTAATTGTAAGGGCTTAAATGTTGATAATTGAACTATTTTTTATAAGACTTTGCTTGAGCTCTGCCCAGCTTGCTAACATTGATGGTGACTGTTAAACTCCAGACGAAATAAAAAAATTGGTTGTGCAATATATCGCGGCTTGCAAAAATGAGGGCGTGCGGCTTGTTTCGCGCGGCTTTTACTTGTTTTTTTTCGGATTTCGCGTTATGTGCAGACAAATTTCGTTAAAGATCGTATTATGAAAGGGACCACTGATGGCCCGCGTCACCGTTGAGGATTGCGTAGACAAGGTAGACAACCGCTTTGAGCTGGTTCTGCTTGCCAGTCATCGTGCACGCCAGATTTCGCAAGGCGGACAGATTACCGTCGATCGCGATAACGACAAAAACCCTGTTGTTGCATTGCGCGAAATCGCCGATGAAACACTTTCACCTGATGATCTGAAGGAAGATCTGATCCATTCACTGCAGAAGCATGTGGAAGTGGACGAACCTGAAGCCGCACCAACTGCATTGTTGACCGGTAGCATTGATGCCACAGCTGAAGGTATTGTAGAAGCCGGTGAAGAAGAAGCAGTCGTCTTCGATCAAATGTCTGAAGAAGAATTGCTGGCCGGCATTGAAGGTCTGGTTGCTCCGGAAAAAAGCGACGACTTCTAATAAATTTATACTGCCGGTCACGGCCGGTCGTTGAGTTTTTTGATATGCGCCGCAGCTTTTGCTTGTGGCGCATTTTTTTGACTTATGCTGGCTGCTGTGCAGATCGCATATAAGAACTTACATAATAATAACTGATGGTGTTGGAAAAATACACTTGTCAGTAGAAATGCATGGTTTACTTTAAAAGCACGGATGTGTTTGTTTTTGTATAGGAGTTTCTGTCGATGATGCGCCAATATGAGCTTGTGGAACGCGTGCAGCGATACAAGCCAGATGTAAACGAGGCGCTCCTCAACAAGGCCTATGTTTATGCCATGCAAAAACACGGAAGTCAGAAGCGCGCTTCCGGTGATCCTTATTTCTCGCACCCGCTGGAAGTAGCTGCAATCCTCACCGATATGCGCCTTGACGAGGCAACGATTGCCATTGCCTTGCTGCACGATACTATTGAGGATACCGATGCAACACGCGCTGAAATCGATCAGCTTTTCGGCCCCGAAATCGGTAAGCTGGTTGAAGGGCTGACCAAGCTTAAAAAGCTGGATCTGGTTTCTAAAAAAGCCGTTCAAGCCGAAAATTTGCGCAAATTATTGCTGGCAATTTCGGATGATGTGCGGGTGCTTTTGGTCAAGCTTGCTGACCGTTTGCACAATATGCGCACACTTGGCGTGATGCGTGAAGACAAACGTCTGCGTATTGCTGAGGAAACCATGGATATTTATGCGCCGCTAGCCGGACGCATGGGTATGCAGGATATGCGTGAAGAGCTGGAGGAGCTGGCTTTCCGCTATATCAATCCGGAAGCATGGCGGGCGGTGACCGACCGCTTGGCAGAGCTTTTGGAAAAAAACCGAGGTATTCTGAAGAAGATCGAAAGCGATTTATCCGAGCTTTTTGCGGCCAATGGTATCAAGGCGGAAGTGAAAAGCCGGCAGAAAAAAGCGTGGTCGGTTTTCCGCAAAATGGAAACGAAAGCGCTCTCTTTTGAGCAGCTTTCCGATATTTTCGGTTTCCGCGTCGTTGTCGATACTGTTGAGGATTGTTATCGCGCCTTGGGTATCATTCATAGTACTTGGTCGATGGTGCCGGGTCGTTTTAAAGATTATATCTCGACACCGAAACAAAACGATTATCGCTCGATCCATACAACCATTGTCGGGCCATCCCGCCAACGCGTAGAACTGCAAATCCGCACCCGTGCCATGGACGATGTGGCTGAATATGGTGTTGCGGCACACTCGATCTATAAAGATCGCGGCAGCGGAACGCCGACCAATGGCGGCACTTCAATTTCGAAAGAAACCAATGCTTATGCATGGTTGCGCCAGACTATCGAGACCTTGTCGGAAGGCGATAATCCGGAAGAGTTTCTCGAACACACCAAGCTGGAATTGTTTCAGGATCAGGTTTTCTGCTTTACACCAAAAGGTCGCTTGATTGCCTTGCCGCGTGGTGCAACGCCGATTGATTTTGCTTATGCGGTTCATACCGATGTCGGTGACAGTTGCGTGGGTGCCAAGGTTAATGGTCGCATCATGCCCCTGATGACCAAGCTGAAAAATGGTGATGAAGTGGAAATCATCCGCTCCAAGGCGCAGGTGCCACCTGCTGCATGGGAATCGCTGGTTGCAACCGGTAAGGCGCGTTCGGCCATTCGCCGCGCCACCCGTTCGGCTGTGCGCAAGCAATATTCCGGCCTTGGCATGCGTATATTGGAGCGGGCTTTTGAGCGTGCCGGCAAACCGTTCAGCAAGGATATTTTAAAACCGGGGCTGCCGCGTCTGGCACGTAAGGATGTTGAAGATGTGATGGCAGCAGTCGGGCGCGGTGAGCTTCCTTCTGCGGATGTGGTAAAAGCTGTTTATCCTGATTATCAGGATACGCGTGTGACAACACAGACCCCGCCTCAAACCGGTGAAAAAGGCTGGTTCAATATTCAAAATGCGGCCGGAATGATTTTTAAAGTTCCGGAAGGCGGAACCGAGGTGGACGGTGAGGGCGCAACAGCAAAACCCGGCAAAAATGCATTGCCGATTCGTGGCGCCAATTCTGATTTGCCGGTGCGTTTTGCGCCTGAAGGGGCGGTGCCGGGCGACCGTATTGTCGGTATTTTGCAGCCCGGGTCGGGCATCACCATTTATCCGATCCAGTCACCGGCTCTGACTGCCTATGACGATCAGCCGGAACGTTGGATTGATATCCGTTGGGATATTGATGGTGAAATGCACGAAAGATTTCCGGCGCGTATCAGCATTTCGGCAATCAACTCACCTGGCTCTTTGGCGGAAATTGCGCAGATTATTGCTGCCAATGACACCAATATCCACAATTTGTCGATGATCCGCAAAGCGCCGGACTTTACTGAATTATTGATCGATGTAGAAGTCTGGGATTTAAAACATCTCAACCGGATTATTTCACAACTTAAAGAAAGCGCTTGCGTTTCCAGCGCCAGCCGCGTGAACGGATAGGAAAAAATATGAACACCGATGACGTTTTGGCCGTCTTTCGTGAGGCGGGCGGCATCCTTGAAGGCCATTTTATCCTCACCTCAGGTTTGCGTAGTCCCGTTTTCTTACAAAAAGCTCGTGTTTTCATGCACGCTGATAAAACAGAAAAACTGTGCAAAGCATTGGCTGAAAAAATTAAAGCAGCTGGTCTGGGTCGGATTGACTATGTGGTCGGCCCTGCAATCGGCGGGCTGATCCCGTCCTATGAAACATCGCGCCATTTAGGCGTGCCTTCAGTTTGGGTCGAGCGCGAGAATGGCGTTTTCCGTTTGCGCCGTTTTGATGTGCCGAAAGGCTCGCGCGTTGTTATCGTTGAAGATATCGTGACAACTGGCTTGTCTATTCGGGAAACAATTACCTGCATGGAAGATCTCGGCATTGAAGTCGTAGCTGCTGCTTGTATCGTTGACCGCTCAGCTGGTAAGGTCGATGTTGGCACGAAGCTGATCGCGCTCGCCGAATATGCGGTACCTGCTTATTCGGCCGATGCCTTGCCACCTGAATTGGCGGCCATTCCGGCGGTCAAACCGGGTAGCCGTAATATTTAAAACGCATACTTTTTTGCGTAAATATTGATAATTGGAATTGTGGGATAAGAATTATCTCGCAATTCATTGTGTTTTCTGACAAATTGTTAGAATTATGCTACTTGTATTTAATAAAAATAACCTGATTTTGTAATAGTTATACAAGGGTGATTAAATAGTGTCTTCAGCGTTGCCATGCCATCCAGCAGAAAAATCGAAACGTGAAACATGCAGCGTCTGTGCCGATTGCTGTGTGCGTCACCTTGCGGTTTGTGCAGCGCTTGACGGGGATGAGCTGGATGCGCTCGAAGCAATAATGAGCTCTAAACAGCTTGGCGCCAATGAAATGTTGGTGGAAGAGGGGCAGGAAAAAAACCGCGTCTATAGTTTAACCTCGGGTATGCTGCGTCTTTATACATCACTGCCTGACGGCCGCCGTCAGATTTCCGGTTTTTTGTTTCCGGGTGGTTATTTGGGTCTTGCCGATGATGATGTGCATTCGCAAACCGTGGAAGCGGTGGTGCCATCTGTCCTTTGTTCGTTTTCAGACCGCGAGATGAATGCTTTGATGGAGCGTTATCCGCAACTGAAAGAACGTCTTTACGAAATGACCAAATTTGCGCTGCGTCAGGCGCATGATAATCAAATGATCCTTGGTCGTTTGGCGCCGGTTGAAAAATTGGCGAGCTTTCTGTTGTTGCTGGCCAATCGCCCGCAGGCCAATGGCACCACCAATCCGGTACATCTGGCAATGAACCGCACTGATATTGCCGATTATCTGGGCTTAACCATTGAAACGGTTAGTCGCAGCTTTACCAAGTTAAAGACACAAGGACTGATCCATCTGATTGATGCCAATACGGTGGAAATTATGTCTTATCGTTCGCTGGCAGCAGTTGCCGGTCTTGATATTGACCATTTGATGGGTAACGCGAACGCCTGATCTGCTGTGCTTCTGTTCGCTTCTTCACAGATTAATTATATTTAATATTATTGCGCCGCATGGATTGATTATGATCAATGCTGAATATTTCATCGCTGCTTACTATCATCCCATAGTTTCCATGATTGTAGGAAATTGAATCCGGCACTTGATACATTGTGACTGCCGGAAATATTTTTATAGTCTTCAAGAGGCTGATGATGACGTTCTGTGCTGCTATGATTATCATTAATATTCTAATGATCTCGATGTCTTGTGCTGCACATCAGCTTTCTGTATTGGCAAAAATCGGAAGCGCGGAGCATTAAGATGCAAGAAGAAATTGTCCGCCATTATGCTTCTCTAGCAGTGCCCAGATATACATCTTACCCGACCGCAGCAGACTTTACCTCGCAGGTAACACACACACAGATGAGTAGTTGGTTGCGCCAGCTAGCTCCGCAGGAAGCGGTCTCGCTTTATCTGCATATTCCTTATTGCCGACAGCTTTGCCATTATTGCGGATGCCATGCCAAAGTTGCGCGTCGTGACGATGTAATCGATAATTTTGTGCAGGATTTATTGACTGAGATTCGCTTGGCTGGCCAGCATTTATCATCCCGTCCGATGGTGAAGCATCTACATTGGGGCGGTGGAACTCCATCAATCTTACATGCGCGGCAATTTGAAAAGATCATTACTGCATTACGTGAGCATTTCGATTTTGATCCGCAGATGGAACATGCGATTGAACTTGATCCGCGTACAGTCACAGCTGAACTGACTAAGGTTCTGGCGGAGCAGGGCGTCAATCGTGCTTCATTGGGGGTGCAGGATGTGGATCCAGAAGTGCAAAAAGCGATTGGCCGCGTGCAGCCTTTATCAATCGTGAAAGGCGCCGTTGATAATTTGCGAAAAGCCGGCATCGAACGTATCAATTTTGATTTGATTTATGGTCTGCCGCTGCAGACAGAAGAAACACTGCGTGAAACATGCCGGAATGTGCGTGCGTTTGCACCTGATAGGGTTGCATTTTACGGTTACGCACATTTGCCACAACGCCGTGCCAATCAGCGTTTGATTGACGATGCAGCATTGCCGGATTCTGATGCGCGTTATGCACAAGCGGCCGTGGTTCGCCAGTGTTTTAAAGATTTCGGCTATGAGGAGATTGGCATTGATCACTTTGCTTTGCCCGATGATCCTCTGGCCATTTCAGCACGGGAAGGGCGGTTGAACCGCAATTTCCAAGGTTATACAGATGACAACTGCCCAACATTGATTGGCTTCGGTCCTTCATCTATTTCACAGTTTTGGGGCGGTTTTGCGCAAAATATATCCGATATTAAACAATATGGCCAATTTGTCCGAGCGGGTCGATTGGCGACAATGCGTGGCCATATTATGCGTGATAGAGATCGCACTCGTGCTGACGTTATATTGGCATTGATGTGTAATTTTCAGGCAGATCTCAATAAGCTGGCCTTAGGTGTTGATTTTTCTGATGAAATGGCACTATTGAGGCCACTGATTGCTGATGGCATCGTGACTGTCAGAGATGGCGTCATCGCGATGAGTCGTCAAAAACGACAATTAATTCGACCAGTGGCAGCAATATTTGACGAATTCCGCAGGGGAAATGTTCACGGCTTTAGCTTCGCCGTTTGAGCGCACTTGTGGGGTAGCCGGCCCGTGCATTTATGCGGGGGGAGCGGCAATGGGCATCGCACTCAGTGGGGGCTGAGTGCGATGCTTTCATTTTAAGCGCGTATTTCAAGCTTTATGTTTATGCAATTTCGGCAGGAAGATTGCAGCGAGCCCTAATGCCGGCAAGAACGAACAGACGTGATAAACATATTCAATGCTCTTCGCATCCGCGACAATGCCCAAAAGTGCTGCAGCAATACCGGCAATCCCAAAAGCAAAGCCAAAGAAAAGGCCGGAAACCATACCAACGCGGCCTGGTAAGAGTTCTTGCGCAAAAACAATAATGGCAGGGAAGGCTGAAGCCAGCACAAAGCCGATCACCATCGTCAGTACCGCTGTTAAAGGCAGATTGGCATATGGCAGAATGAGCGTAAAAGGCAAAATTCCCAAAATTGACACCCAGATAACGGTGCGGGTGCCGATTTTATCACCGATGGGGCCGCCAACGATTGTGCCTGCTGCCACTGAGCCTAAGAACAAGAACAGCAGAATTTGAGATGTTTGCACACTCACATTAAAATGGCTGATGGTGTAGAAGGTGTAATAGCTGGTGAAGCTTGCCAGATAAATATATTTGGTGAAAATCAATACTGCCAAGACACCGACGGCAAATGCAACCTTTTTACCCGGTAATGGCAGGGATTTATCTAGCTGCGGACGTTTTGCATTAGCCAAGCGATAAGCCGTGTACCATTGGCCGACGCGCCACAATACATACATGCCGATGAGCGCTGCAATCGAGAACCAGCTGACACTGCCCTGACCAAATGGCAGCACGATGAAGGCTGCAAGCAACGGCCCGAGGGATGAGCCGATATTGCCACCCACTTGAAACAGTGATTGGGCAAAACCATGGCGCCCGCCGGAAGCAAGACGTGCGACACGTGATGATTCCGGATGGAAAATAGAAGAACCAAGGCCGACCAAGGCAGCACCTAACAGAAGCACCGGATAATTATGGGCATTTGCCAGCACAATAAGCCCGACAAAAGTGCAAGCCATCGCGGCTGTCAGGGAATAGGGCATCGGATGTTTGTCGGTATAAATGCCGACGACAGGCTGCAAAATGGAGGCGGTGAGCTGGAAAATAAAAGTCAATAAGCCGATCTGCCAAAATGTCAGGCTGTAATTATCTTTCAGAATCGGATAAATCGCCGGTAATAGCGATTGCATCATATCGTTGAGAAAGTGACCAAAACTCACTGCCAGAATGATATTGATCGCAGTAGTTTCGGATGGCCGGTTAGAGCCCAGGCTGGTTTCATCAGCCGTATTCATCGTCATAATTCTGCTCCGCAGCCGCATTTATTGTAATATAATTACTGATCTTACTTTAGTTATTGAGCAAGCAATGGCTAGTCAAATTAAAAGGATTGATCATCTCATTCATATTTGTCGGTCTTTTCGGTACGCCTTATTGACCGATTGCTGAATTTTCACTGAAGTTTCGGTTGGTATTTGTGTAATGAGACATTTTGAGCTAAGCTTGTTAAGCATTTAGTAATTGTTTCAGGGCGCAAGCCCGGGTATGACAGCCACATGTTGTTTCGCTCTCGTCATAAGCCGAGTTACCGTCAGAAGCTCCGTCTTCTATTGTGGCCTCGCAAATCTTTTTCCCGCTCGTTTCGCTATTATGGCAAGCGGGTTATGCGGATTACGGCTTCCCCGCATGCAATTGCGGCCGGGTTGGCGATTGGTGTATTTGCAGCCTTTACCCCGTTTTTCGGCTTTCATTTTATCATTGCGGTGATATTGGCTTATCTGCTCGCCGGTAATATTGGTGCCGCAGTGTTAGGAACAGCCGTTGCCAATCCGTTGACTTTACCGTTCATTTGGGGCGGTACCTATGAGCTGGGCCGTTTTGTTATCAGTGGCGGAAATGCTGATGGGGCAGGGTCACTTAATCTGGTGCGTGCTATTGAAACCATGCGTTTTACTGAAATCTGGACACCATTGATCAAGCCGATGCTGCTTGGCTCCACTATTCTGGGCGCTTTGTTTGCCGTACTCGTTTATGGCGTGACACGGGTGGCGGTCACGGAGTTTCGCAAAAAACAGACGGAAAGCCGGTTAAATCGTCAGCTGACGCGGCGTGAGAGCAGGATATCTTGAATAAATGATTATTGGTATCGGCAGTGATCTGATCGACATCCGCAGAATTGAAAAAGCGATTGAGCGGCATGGCGATCGTTTTAAAAAGCGCGTTTTTACCGATCTCGAACAGAAGAAATCTGAAAACCGCAAAGAAAAAGCTGCATCCTACGCCAAGCGTTTTGCTGCGAAAGAGGCCTGCTCCAAAGCGTTGGGCACCGGCCTTGCGCAAGGGGTTTTCTGGCGCGATATGGGCGTTGTCAATTTGCCGTCAGGCAAGCCGACGATGAAACTGACAGGCGGTGCATTGGATGCTCTTCATAAAATAATGCCGGATGATTGTGACTCTGCCATACATCTGACAATTACCGATGATTTTCCTCTCGCACAGGCTTTTGTAATTATTGAAGCAATAAAGCGGCCAGTTTAATTGCATTTCGGTGATTTCTTTTTTAAGGCTGGGTTGGTGACGGGATAAGTTGATTTGACCGTCGCCAATTTCTTCGGTTTTTGGCTGCATCTCCGGTCTTGTGTCGGTGAATTGTGCAGCATAATGATTGGGATTGTGTGTTTCGTGAATTTTGATACCCATAATGCCAAAATGCCATGTCCAATGCGGAGATTGTAAAGCGTGTCGAGCAAGAACAAAGTTAAAAAATCCGGCGGTATTGGCGAGACCATACTAGTTATCATTCAGGCACTTTTGTTGGCTCTGGTTATCCGGACAGTTTTGTTCCAGCCGTTCAGCATTCCATCAGGTTCGATGCGCCCGACTTTACTGGAAGGTGATTATCTCTTCGTTTCAAAGTTCTCCTATGGCTTTTCGAAATACTCTTTGCCGTTGTCACCGGATTTGTTTTCCGGTCGCATTTGGGGTTCAGAACCTAAGCGTGGTGATGTGGTGGTTTTCAAACTGCCGAGCGACACCAATATCGACTATATCAAACGCGTGATTGGTTTACCGGGTGACCGTGTGCAGATGCGCGGCGGCGCGCTTTATATCAATGACGAACCGGTGCAGCGCGAGAAAATCGGCACAATCAGCAATCCGGATGTGACCGAACAGAACCGCCCTGTTGATGTCTATCGTGAAACCCTGCCCAATGGTGTAAGCTATGACACATTGGATCTGGCGCAGGGCACAATGGGTGATGACACCCGTGTGTTTGAAGTGCCGGAAGGCCATTATTTCATGATGGGCGATAATCGTGATAATTCTCTCGATAGCCGTTTTGGTGTGGGCTATGTGCCTTACGAAAACCTTGTTGGCCGTGCTAATATTATTTTCTTCTCGATTGCCGGTAAGGCAAGCCCGTTGGAAATCTGGAAGTGGCCATCCGAATTGCGTGGCAGCCGTTTGCTGACCTCGGTCAATGGTAAGCCGCATACAGAAGTAACAGCGCCATAATTGTTGAGCATATCATGCCGTTAGATGCACAAAACCTTGCACTCCTCGAAGAGCGCACAGGCCACAAATTCGCTAATCTTGAACGATTGGAAAGGGCTTTAACCCATTCCAGCGTACAGGTGGAAGCGGGTGAAAGTTATGAGCGGCTGGAGTTCTTGGGCGACCGCGTCCTGGGTCTTTGTATTTCAGAAATGCTTTATATGGCATTCCCGGATGCTGCCGAGGGGGAGTTATCGGTGCGCTTGAATGCGTTGGTCAATGCAGAAACCTGTGCGGCCATCGCTGATGAATTGTCTTTGGGCAATATCATCCGCACAGGTGCTGACATTAAAACGGTAAAAGACAAACGTCTTGCCAATGTGCGCGCCGATGTGATTGAAGCTTTGATCGCGACGATCTATCTTGATGGTGGATTGGATGCAGCACGTCAGTTTATTGACCGCTATTGGAAAACCCGCTCACAGCAAACGGGAGCGGCACGCCGTGATGCCAAAACCGAATTGCAGGAATGGGCGCATCAGCAGGGCAATCTCCATCCGGTTTATGAAGTGATCGGCCGCAGCGGTCCAGATCATGATCCGCAATTTACTGTGGAAGTTACCATTGCAGGCTTTCCGTCAGAGCGTGGTGATGGCCGTTCCAAGCGCTTGGCGCAGCAAGTGGCCGCAGAAAAAGTGCTTTTACGCGAAGGCGTGTGGAAAGAAGATTGAAATCTGCATGAATGATGAAATATGCAGATAATCAGGTTATAATGAAGCAGTTGGGATGCGTTTGAAGCGTCACAACTGCTTTTATATTGGAAGACTAAAAGACCGGAATTTAAAATCAGGTCGTGCCGGAAGGGCAGAAAATGGAAAATAACAATAAAACTGCGCCGGATGGACAAGAAAATTCAGCGCCTAAAAATGCTGGAAATGAAAATGCGGGACCAGCGAATACTGGAAATCAAAATCCGGCATTTGAAAATATGACAACCCGTTCGGGCTTTGTCGCATTGATTGGTGCACCGAATGCAGGCAAGTCGACACTGGTCAACCAGCTTGTTGGTACCAAAGTTTCAATCGTCACCCATAAGGTGCAGACGACGCGGGCGCTGGTGCGCGGTATTTTCATCGAGGGCGACAGTCAGGTCGTGTTGATCGATACACCGGGTATATTCCGTCCAAAGCGCCGTCTTGACCGCGCAATGGTAACAACTGCTTGGGGCGGTGCCAAGGATGCCGATATTATTCTGGTGATCATTGATGCGCAGGGCGGCATGAATGAAAGCGCAGTGGCACTATTGGAAAGCTTTGAAAAGGTTCGCCAGAAGAAGATTTTGGTGCTGAACAAAGTCGACCGCGTTGATCCGCCAGCATTGTTGAAACTCACTGCTGCCGCTAATGAAAAAGCCAGTTTTGATCGCACCTTCATGATCTCGGCGCTGAATGGTTCAGGTTGTAAAGATCTGACCAAATATCTGGCTGATGCTGTGCCAAATGGCCCTTGGTATTATCCGGAAGACCAGATTTCCGATATGCCGATGCGTCAGCTTGCCGCCGAAATCACCCGTGAAAAGCTTTATTTGCGCTTGCATGAAGAACTGCCATATTCTTCAACCATCGAAACCGAACGCTGGGAAGAACGCAAAGACGGTTCTGTTCGTATCGAACAGGTTATCTATGTCGAGCGCGACAGCCAGAAGAAGATTGTGCTTGGCCATAAAGGCGAAACCATCAAGGTGATCGGCCAGTCGGCACGTAAAGAAATTGCAGAGATTCTGGAACAGCCGGTGCATCTCTTCTTGTTTGTGAAGGTGCGTGAGAACTGGGGCAATGATCCGGAACGTTACCGTGAAATGGGACTGACCTTTCCGAACTCTTAAGCCCGAACTCATAAAGGGCGGCAAGTCAGATGGAATGGCGTGATGAAGGTATTATTCTAGGCACTAGGAAACACGGCGAAACCAGTGTTATTCTGGAGGTCATGACCCGTCATCACGGACGCCATTTGGGGCTTGTCCGTGGTGGTCGTTCGCGCCGTCAGCAGCCTTTGTTGCAACCGGGCAATCATGTTTCGATCCACTGGTGGGCGCGCCTTGATGAACATATGGGCGCGTTTCAGATCGAGCCTTTGGGCTTTGCTGCAGCGCGGCTGATTGAAAGCCCGATTGCGCTTTATGGCATTCAGTTGGCCGCTTGCCACTTGCGCTTGTTGCCGGAGCGTGATGCTCATCCCGGCCTTTATGAAACGCTCACTCTCATCATCAATCATTTTGACGATGCATTTGTGTCGGGCGAATTGCTGTTGCGCTTTGAGCTGATGCTGCTGGAAGAATTGGGCTTCGGGCTTGATTTACGTCAATGTGCGGCGACCGGTGCAGTGGATGATCTGATCTATGTTTCGCCTAAATCCGGCCGTGCCGTGTCGCGTGTGGGCGGGGCGCCTTGGGCGGATAAATTACTGAGCCTGCCGAAATTTGTCATCAGCAGCCAGACACGCCCGTCATGTCTTAATGATATTCAGGATGCTTATAAATTGACCGGATTTTTCCTGATGCGTCATGTATGGGAGCCTCGTGCGCAGGTGCCACCTGAATCACGCACTGGTTTCCTGAATGCTTTAAACCGGTTTTTAAACGCTACAGAATAAGCGTAAAAACAGAGCCTTCAAAGGCATCAGCCCCGCGACCAATATTTTGAATGGCTTGTCGCATCGCACCATTGCACCCCAAAATCTCATCGGCTAGCGACACAAGCCGGATATTAGGCGTGGCAGAAGGGGATAGTCGACGCAAAACGTCTGCCAATTCCTGTGCATCACGTTTTGGCTGCAAGGCACAAGCCAGAATGTAAGCCGCAGCAGTGGAGCGCGAAATACCGGCATAACAATGAATAAACAGTGGTTTTTCACCGCTCCATGTACGGCTGAAATCCAATAGCGCGTGAATATGTTCCGGCTCTGGTGCCATATATCCATCACGTAATTCGGTAATATCATTGAAATTTAAACGCAAATAATCATCGCTGTGAAGCTGTAACGGCAGGGAGACTTCTGCATCGGGGCTCACCAGAGTGATGATTTTTTGCGGCTTGTGTTCTGCAATCACTTCAGCAAGCTTGGATTGGGGAGCGACAACGATCTTAGCCATTTATGCATTCCGCTTTTGATCAAGCTCGGCAAAACGCGCCAGAAATGCCCGCTGCACCTGACCTGTCGGTTGCGGCTCTAGCTTGATCATTTCCGGATTGACGCCGCGCGGACGACCAAAATAACGCACTGCTTCTTTGTCTGTAAAGCCCGCAAGCTGCACCGCTTCATAATAAGCGGCAATACGGTCCGCCTGTTTGATCAGTTTTTTAAGCGTAACCGGTATTTTGGCAGGCAGTGAAAAACGCAAGTGAATGGCGGCTTCGAGACGGTTTTCAATCTGCTGATAGTCGCCACCCATCACGGCTTTAAACGGCGAAATCATATCGCCGATGACATATTCAGGCGCATCATGCAAAAGGGCCAGCAATTGCCAATCAATATGGGCATCCGGTTTGATATGGTTGAAAATCTGCTCAACCAATAGTGAATGCTGCGCTACTGAATAGGCATGTTCTCCCACTGTCTGGCCGTTCCAGCGGGCAACACGGGCAAGACCGTGGGCAATATCTTCAATCTCGACATCAAAAGGTGAGGGGTCGAGCAGGTCAAGCCTGCGCCCCGACAGCATCCGCTGCCATGCACGTGCCTGACCAGTGCTTTGATCTGCTGCCGCCATGATGGATTATTCCTGACCTTTAACCGGCATGGTATATTTTGCTGTTGACGGAATGGTGAGCGTAACTTCCGCATCGCCCGCCATAATTGGTGTCTGGCTGTCGAGCGCATCCTGCACGCGATCAATACGCACAAACGCAATGGCCTGTGTGCCGCTCACTTCGCCAAGATTGCCGATTTCGCGCTCTCCGACTGTTAAACCAGTGCCTTTTTCAGGCAATGGCGTTGTCGCTGTTGCCACCATTGCGCGTCTGCGAGCTGTGCCGCGATGCTGCATGCGCGAGACAACTTCCTGCCCGATGAAACAACCTTTGGTGAACGATACACCACCGATCTGGTCAAAATTCACGTCATGCGGGAATAGATCATTATAGGCAAAGTCATTACTGCCCTCAGTAATGCCATTGGCAATGCGTAATTGAGTCCAGCCTGCAATATTGTTTTCATCAAATTGCTGACCATAGAAACGACGCACGTTCAAATCTTCAGGAAAACGTAAATCGCGTTTACCTGAATCACCTTGTGAAGAAGTAGAATCATTTTGCCAAGAAACAGTGATAAGTGATTCAGAACTTTGTGTAATTTCCGCTTTTGAGCGCAAACGATAAAGCATCAAACGCTTGATCAGACTTGCGGCAATCTCTTCCGGCATATCCAAACGTAGCCCGTTTTCAACGCGCGACACCAGAAAATCGAACATGATCTTGCCTTGCGGTGTCAGTAAGGCACCGGGTTTAAGATCATCCGCACCAAGAGAGCCCAGATCCGTGGTGATCAGAGCTTGCAGAAACTTTTCGGCTTCTTCACCTGTCACGAGCACCAAAGCACGATTATCTAAATTTGCGGTTTTTCCGGAAAGATTCATGTCTTCTTCCTTGTCTTTGCCATAAGTGTTACGTAAGCCGCATTGACGACAGCCGCAAGACCGGAGTGTAAACATGGCACAGACCTTTGATACCATCCTCAAAAATGCAACGCTGGTTAATCACGATGGCACCGGCCAGCGTGATATTGGTATTCGCAACGGGCGCATCGCGGCCATCGGTTCTTTGCAGAACCACTCCGCCGGTGAAGTGATTGATTGCACAGGTCTGCATATTTTGCCGGGTGTCACCGACAGTCAGGTGCATTTTCGCGAGCCGGGTCTGGATCACAAAGAAGATCTGGAAACCGGTTCAAAAGCAGCGGTTCTTGGTGGTGTGACCACTGTTTTCGAAATGCCGAACACCAATCCTTTGACCACAACCCCTGAAACTTTGGCGGATAAAGTGCGCCGCGGCCATCATCGCATGCATTGCGATTTTGCTTTCTGGGTTGGTGGCACGCGAGAAAACGCCAAAGATGTGGCAGAGCTGGAGCGTTTGCCAGGTGCGGCAGGTATTAAAGTGTTCATGGGTTCTTCAACCGGTGATTTGCTGGTCGATGATGATGAGGGTGTGCGCTCCATTCTTAAAAATACCCGCCGCCGCGCTGCCTTTCATTCGGAAGATGAATTCCGCTTGAAAGAGCGTGAAAATTTACGTGTTGCCGGTGATCCTTCCAGTCATCCGGTCTGGCGCGACGAGATTGCAGCTTTAACCTGCACCCAACGTCTTGTGCGTATCGCCAAAGAAACGGGCGCGCGCATCCATGTACTTCACATCTCGACTGCCGAAGAAATTTTATTCCTGCAGAACCACAAAGATGTGGCTACCTGTGAAGCAACGCCGCATCATTTGACCTTGTCTTCTGATGATTATGCAACGCTTGGCAATCTCATCCAGATGAACCCGCCGGTGCGTGACAGCCGCCACCGTGATGGTGTTTGGCATGGTATTGAGCAGGGCATTGTTGATGTGCTGGGCTCAGACCATGCGCCGCATACATTAGAAGAAAAGGCCAAACCTTATCCGGCGTCCCCATCCGGTATGACGGGTGTGCAGACCTTGGTGCCGATCATGCTCGATCACGTAAATGCCGGTAAATTGTCATTGGAACGCTTTGTTGATCTGTCGAGTGCTGGTCCGAACCGTATTTTCGGCATGGCCAATAAGGGACGTATCGCCGTTGGTTATGATGCCGACCTGACTATCGTTGACATGAAGCGCGTTGAAACTATCACCCATGCACAGGCTGGCTCGAAAGCTGGTTGGACACCTTATGACGGTAAGAAAGTGACCGGCTGGCCGGTTGGCACATTTGTGCGTGGTCATAAAGTGATGTGGGAAGGTGAAATCGTCAATCCGTCACTGGGGGAGGCGGTCGAGTTTTTGGAAGCGCTGCCAAAGCGCTGATGCAAGATATAAAAAAAGCCGGACAATTTGTCCGGCTTTTTTATTTGAAACTTAAAAAAATCAGTGCAGCGGGCGTGTGGATAAAAAGCCGCCTGCAATGATCTGTTCTTTCATCTTGTCGATAAGAATGATTGCGGCATCTTCACCAGCATCACGGATCAATTCAGTTAATGCTGTCGCAAATGCAGCTTCAGCCAAAATTTCTGATTCGATGCCTTCCGAAATACCATCAGCCCAAGCTTCATTCTGGTACTCAATCGCAGCCAGCTTTTTTTCTTCTGCAATCAGTTCATCGAGATCAGTAGGAGTATGCTGCATTGAAATCACCTCGGCTTACGCCCTTCTTTGAAAAAATGGTGCTGCCTTCATTGTTAAGCAAATGTGGCGCCCATTATTTTTTAGCTCTTCTAACACATTGCCCGCGATATGAATCAAAAAAAACCGTCAATTCACGAATGAATTAATTGATAGTTAATTCCCGTATCGGGATACCAATTCCTTCGTAAGTTGCGCGCCTTCTTTTAAGTAACTGTCGATGGCAGCCAAAGCTGAAGGCGTACAGCGTTTGTAGGTATCGCTATAGCTACGATAACCACGGTTGAAATTTGAAATCAGGCGAAGACGTTCTGCTTCGGCGGGATTTTCTTTGGCAATCAGCTCATCCATCTGCTCGCGCCAGACAAGAGAGTTCTCGCCACATAAATTACGTAAAAAATGCAAAGAGCCTAACACTTCGGCAATACGCAGCATTTTTTCCTGCGCAGCATCATCATTGGCATATGCGGGAATGAATGAGCTGCTCACAAGGCAGACGGTGATAACAAAAACCACGCTCCGATTAACACACTTGCATAACCGACCGTTTTTTTTACCAGATCGCGGATCGGCCCATTTCTTGAAACGGTTGAACATGAGCTGTCCTTTTCAGTGCTTTATTTGATGTTGAAACACGGCGAGTTCAAGGCAAAGAGTTAAATTTATAGCGCATTGGTTGAATTTTCCGTTTCCACAACCTTGCGGGCGACCTCCAATGTACTGGGTGTGACTTGCAAATTTGTCATTTCTTCAACTGTCAGCCAATGCAGCGATACCGCATCATCACCTGCCAGTTCGCAGCCGGAAATATCATAAGCGCGGAAAATTGCCAGATAATAGCTGCGGTCATATGCACCGGCATCAAGTGCTAAATCAACAGTGATAAAATGTTTGAGTGCTTTGGCATGAAGTGCTGTCTCTTCATGTAGCTCGCGCTGTGCTGCCTGTTCTGGCGTTTCACCTTTTTCAACACTGCCACCGGGAAACGCCAGCCAGTCTTTTTTAGGTTCCTTGCCACGCTTAACTAGCAAAAAGCGCTCCTCACGTCGGCAGATCACTGAAACACCTTCAATCGGGGCGACATCATATAACGGCTTGGAGAATATTTCGCTGATCATCGACAAAGCACATTGACCCTTTTTGTAAAGTACTCTCCCGTTAAATCATATATTTGCTTGACCGGCACTGCAAAAAACGGAACATCACTTTCTATGTGCGGAAGATTTTCATTGATAGCAACACGGGAAGAGGTGGAGGCATTTATTGCAGCCATTATCGACGCGGAATTTCCGCCCCGTTATAATATTGCACCAACTCAGCCAATCATGATGGTGGTGGCGGGAGAGGCCCGGCCGGAAGGTAGCAATCTGCCGGATCGAAAAAGCATTTTGGTGCGTTGGGGCTTTATCCCTTCATGGGTCAAAGATCCCAATAGCTGGCCTTTGATGATCAATATGCGCTCGGAAACGGCTGTGCAGAAAAACTCATTCCGTATTGCAATGAATCATTTTCGCGCGCTTGTTCCGGCTTCCGGTTTTTATGAATGGCGTAAAGTCGATAAAAACAAACGACAAGCCTATTGGATCAGGCCGCGGGAAGGTGGCATTGTCGCTTTTGGCGCTTTGATGGAAACATGGAACGGTACAGATGGCTCACAAGTGGATACGGGCGGGCTTTTAACCACCAGAGCCAATAAAACCCTTGCCCCCATTCATGACCGTATGCCGGTGGTGATCAAGCCGGAAGATTTTAATCGCTGGCTCAATTGCAAACATTATTTGCCGCATGAAGTTGAAGATCTGATGCAACCGGTGGAGGATGATTTCTTCGAGGCAATTCCGGTGTCCGATAAGGTCAATCATGTGGCCAATATCACACCGGATGTTCAGGAGAGGGTGGAGGAAGATTTGGCACCGCAAAAGTCGGCATTGAAACGGAAAAAGAAAACCGATAGCGGTGATGATTCCGGCGGCCAGTTGTCGATGTTTTAAAAACGATTTTCAGAGCTGATTTTATAAAGTTAATCAATTAGGGTGATTATGCTGTTTTCTTCGACTTTTTCAGGCTTTTTGCTCGGCGCTTCGCTGATTATTGCTATTGGTGCACAAAATGCCTTTGTTTTGCGGCAAGGGCTTTTACGTCAGCATGTTTTCATCATTTGCTTGATTTGCGCATTATCCGATGCCGTGCTGATTACTGTTGGTGTTGCAGGTCTTGGCTCACTTATCAGCCAGTCGCCACGTTTGATTACAGCGGTTACTTTTGGTGGCGCAGCTTTTCTGTTTTGGTATGCTTATGGCGCATTTAAACGTGCTCTTCATCCTGAAGCAATGCACGCGAAAAAGCAAAGCGGCGGTCGTTTGAAAACCGCTGTTTTAACGGCACTGGCACTCACATTTTTAAATCCACACGTTTATTTGGATACAGTTGTTCTGTTGGGCAGTCTTTCTGCCCGTTTTGAAGGGCAAAGCCGTATAGCCTATGGTGCAGGTGCAGCAATTGCCTCTTTTGTCTGGTTCTTCGCACTGGGCTATGGCGCCAGATTGCTGGAGCCTGTTTTCGCCAAACCGGCGGCATGGCGGGTGCTTGATGTTATCATCGGCGTGATTATGAGCTTGATTGCACTGAGCCTGTTGAGCCATTTCTTTTCATAACAGTGCTCAGCCATTACGGCTGAGCACAAAAGCCAATGCCTTTTTATTATAATGATTGTTCTCGATATGAGATGCTTTGCGCGCTGATATATGGCGGACTGCCGCCAGAATTGCAGGAGAACCAATTTTGCTATAATGAGCCAACAGATGATCGGCTTGCTTGTTTGAGCGATGATGCAGGTTACTGGTCATTTTGTGTTTCCTTTTTTGAAGGCCAATAGTAAGGTGCTTTGGCGGGTGTTAATGTCACCAAAGAATTGGTCTGAAAAAAGGTTTCTTGGAGCCTGCTTTAAGGTGTTTCTATGAAATACGTGATAATTTAAAACGGCTCCCAATCACAGATGGCTGCGTCATCTTAGATCGCAACCAAGCATCAGAAATTACTTGACGAAAGCCGGTGCGGCAGAGATAAGTGATTTTATGAAAACGATAAACGCCATCACCACTTGTATTTGTGCGATTATTATTAGCTAGCATTCTGCTGGCTCGGCCGTTTTCGTCTCCTTTTTACATCCAAGATGACAACGTTCCGGCCAGCGGGCTGTAACAAGTACGTTTTTGTGTTGCTTGCATCTTGCGTGATGCTTTTAGGGGACTGATCAATGACTGCCCAAAATATTGAATTAAGACTGTACAATACGCTGACCCGCACCAAGGAAATCTTTGCTCCGATTGATGCGAAAAATGTGCGTATGTATGTCTGCGGGCCGACAGTTTATGATTTTGCCCATATCGGTAATGCACGTCCTGTTATCGTTTTTGACGTTTTATTTCGTTTGCTGCGCCATATTTATGGGGAAAATCATGTCACTTATGCGCGTAACATCACCGACGTGGACGATAAGATTAATGCGCGTGCCGTGCGCGATTATCCTGATTTGCCGTTTAATGAGGCAATCCGCAAAGTAACGACAAGCACCAATGCGCAGTTTCAGGCGGATGTGACCGCGCTTGGCAATTTGGCACCAACCCATCAGCCGCGTGCAACCGACCATATGGATGAAATGCGGGCAATGATTGAACGTTTGGTGACACGCGGTATCGCCTATGTGGCTGATGATCATGTGCTTTTCTCACCATCAGCCATGAATGAAAAAGCCGACTCCGGTTATGGTGCCCGTTACGGCACATTGGCACGTCGCTCTCTGGATGAAATGCTGGCTGGTGCTCGTGTTGATGTGGCTTCCTATAAGCGTGACGAAATGGATTTCGTGCTGTGGAAACCGTCCAAGCAGGGTGAACCGGGCTGGCCTTCACCGGCTGGCATTGCGGTTAATGGTCGTCCGGGCTGGCATATTGAGTGTTCTGCCATGTCGATGGCCAAACTGCTGGAGCCTTTTGGTGGCGGTTTGCAATGCGATGATCCGGAAAAGAATATTTTTGATATTCATGCCGGTGGTATCGATCTGGTGTTCCCGCATCATGAAAACGAGATCGCCCAGACATGCTGCGCATTTGATACGCAGCGCATGGCCAATATCTGGATGCATAATGGATTTTTGCAGGTCGAAGGGCAGAAAATGTCCAAGTCGCTCGGTAATTTCATCACCATTCGTGATGTTTTGAACAGTGATCTGGCGGCTTTCTCCCATCTGGAAAAAACAGATGCAACAGCGCGTGAACGCGAACAATGGGTGGGGTTGGCTGCACGTTTCTCCATGTTGCAAACGCTTTACCGCGAGCCGATCAATTGGACATCGCAGCGTCTGGAAGAATCAAGCGAAGAATTGCTGCGCTGGTATCGTTTGCTGCGTGAAGAAGGCTTTGTTTTAAGCGAAAAACTGGATCAGGTGTCTGAACTTGTCGAAGCGCTTAGCGATGACATTAACAGCTGGGCAGGCATTACCGTTTTGCGTAAGGCTTATAAGGATAAAAACATTGCTCTGCTTGGACAGGGATTGGTTCTGCTTGGCCTTTTTGATCCTTTGTTCATGGCAAAAGATGCCGCACTTTTTGCTGAGCTCAAAGCTGATCAGGCAAATGCCATTGAAGCCAAAATCAATGAGCGTTTGGCCTTGATTGCTGCCAAAAACTGGGCAGAAGCAGATCGCATTCGTGATGATTTGCTTAGCAATGGTATCCAGTTGCAAGACGGTAAAGATCCGATCAGCGGTGAGCGTGTCACCACATGGGAAGTGGTACGATGACGGGCGGGAATAAGAGTGGGGGAGAACAAGTGCGCAAAGAACGCATCTATATCTACGATACGACATTGCGTGACGGCCAGCAGACACCGGGTGTCGATTTTTCAGTAGAAGACAAAAAAGCTATTGCCGCTTTGTTAGATGATTTTGGCATGGATTATATCGAGGGCGGTTATCCGGGTGCCAACCCGACCGACACCGCCTTCTTTCAAGCCAAGCAGACGGAAAAGGCAAAATTTGCAGCTTTCGGCATGACCAAGCGGGCAGGGCTTTCTGCATCCAATGATCCGGGGCTTGCGGTTTTATTGCAGGCCAAAAGTGATAGTGTTTGTTTTGTTGCCAAAGCATGGGATTACCATGTGCATCTGGCGCTTGGCTGTACCTTGGAAGAAAATCTGGAATCCATTACCGCTTCCGTGACTGCTGCTTGTAGCGCCGGACGCGAAGCGCTGGTGGATTGCGAGCATTTCTTTGATGGTTTTAAAGCCAATCGTGATTATGCATTGGCTTGCGCCAAGGCAGCCTATGATGCGGGTGCGCGCTGGATTGTGTTGTGCGATACCAATGGCGGCACCCAACCTGCTGAAATTCATGATATTATTCAGGCTGTTATGGAGGTGGTGCCAGGTGATCATCTTGGTATTCACGCTCATAATGATACCGAGCAAGCAGTTGCAGTATCACTCGCTGCTATTGATGCCGGTGTGCGTCAGGTGCAAGGCACTTTAAATGGTATTGGCGAGCGTTGCGGCAATGCCAATCTGGTGACACTGATCCCGACTTTGATGCTCAAACTCTATTGGTCGGATCGCTTTTCGCTCGGGATTAATGATGAAAAACTCAAAGATTTGACCCGTTTGTCACGCGCTTTTGACGATATTTTGAACCGCGCACCAGCAGAACAGGCGCCATTTATCGGCAGTTCAGCTTTTGCCACCAAAGCCGGTATTCATGCCTCGGCTCTTTTAAAAGAACCTAAAACCTATGAACATGTGCCGCCGGAAACGGTTGGCAATCATCGACGTGTGATGGTGTCCGATCAGGGCGGAAAATCCAACTTTCTGGCTGAATTGCAGCGCCATGGCATCAAAGTCGCGCGAGATGATTCGCGCCTTGATATGCTGATTACGCTGGTGAAGACTCGTGAAGCCGAAGGCTATGCCTATGAAGGCGCCGATGCCAGTTTCGAGCTATTAGCGCGCAATAGTTTGATGTCGATTCCGGAGTTTTTTAAAGTCGACTCTTTCCGTTGTATGGTGGAGCGCCGCTTTGATGCCAATGGTAATTTGATCACGGTGTCGGAGGCCGTTGTTAAGCTGCAGGTAGATGGCGAGCAGAAAATGTCTGTTGCCGAAGGCCATGGTCCCGTCAACGCGCTCGATATTGCGCTGCGTAAAGATTTAGGCCGTTATCAGGAAGAGATTTCCGATCTGGAACTGGTTGATTTTAAGGTGCGTATCCTCAACGGCGGTACGGCTGCGATCACCCGTGTTTTGATTGAATCAGGCGATGCTACGGGCGCACGTTGGCGCACTGTTGGGGTGTCCGATAATATTATCGATGCTTCCTTTCAGGCTTTGATGGATTCGATTATTTATAAATTGATGAAAAACCGCTCACTGGCTGGTACCGGACTGGCTAATTAGTCATTTCCGATTTATGAGAGAACCACCGGTATTTTTCAAGCCGGTGGTTATGAGCAGTAACCTTTTGAAACTGCTCGGATTGTTTGGACATTCATGACTAAGTCATCATCACCAGTAACGAGCAATGATAGTGCGCGTGGATTTTTCTATGCATTAAGCGCTTATGCTTTATGGGGCGCATTGCCACTTTACCTCAAGGTGGTAAGCTATATTCCCAGCCTTGAAGTAGTTGTAAACCGTGTCATCTGGTCATTGCCGGTGGCTGTCATTTTGCTCGCTCTGTCGGGGCAGCTGAAAGAGATGATAGCCATATTGCGCCAACCAAAATTGGTCGGTATGGGCTTGGTAACAGGTTTTTTGGTGACCTCAAACTGGCTGATTTATGTCTGGGCGATTGAACATGGTCAAACGGTTGCATCAGCTCTTGGCTATTACATCAACCCATTGTTGAACGTGCTGTTGGCGAGCCTTTTTCTCAACGAGCGTTTGAGCAAAGCGCAGTGGGTTTCCATTGGTTTTGCCGCTGCTGCCGTTGTTTTGCTGGCTATCAGCCATGGCGGCTTGCCGTGGATTTCACTGGCATTGCCTTTGACATTCAGCCTTTATGGTTTCTTCCGTAAGTCAATGCCGATTGCCGCTTTGCCGGGCTTCACGCTGGAAATCATGATCGTCTTTTTGCCGGCATTTATCTATTTCGTCATGTTGGTCGGCAAGGGGCAGGATCACTTTGTGCATGGCACCTGGACAGATATTGGCTGGCTGGTGCTGGCGGGGCCGTTTACGGCCATTCCGCTTATTCTCTTTGCCAAAGGTGCCAAACTATTGCGTTATATGACCTTAGGGTTGATGCAATATACAGCGCCTACCCTGATGTTCTTGATTGCGGTTTTTGTCTTCAAAGAACCATTTGAGATCATTGATTTGGGTGCTTTTATGCTGATCTGGATTGGGCTGGTCATTTATAGCTGGTCAAGTTTCACGCAATATCGCGCCAATAAACAGGCTGAATAATTCAGCCTGTTTATTATGCCTCTTACATACGGCTGATAATATCGGCATCGCCGGATTTATCACTGCCGTTTTGCGCTAAAATTGTCGGAACAATGTCTTCGGCTTCATCAATCACTAAAGGCTGTAACTGGTGATTGGTATGAATAAAGCCCTCACGGCGCATATGATCTATGAGAGTAAGCATAGGCTGCCAGAATTGGTTGATATTGGCAAAAACCATTGGTTTTTTATGGCGACCAAGCTGTGCCCATGTCATCATTTCAACGATTTCTTCAACGGTACCAATGCCGCCGGGCAGTGTGATGAAAGCATCGGAATGCTGGAACATCAAATGTTTGCGTTCATGCATATCTTTGGTGATCATCACTTCGCTCAAATGATTGAGACTCGTATCACTGGCTTCTTTGGCAATCAAAAATTCCGGAATGATGCCGAGCACTTGGCCGCCATTTTGCATAACGCCTTCGGCTACAGCGCCCATAATGCCTTTGGTGCCGCCACCATAAACAAGGCGGATTTTATGTTCAGCGAGAGAGCGGCCTAATGTAAGCCCCGCTTCACGATAGGCGGGATTGTTGCCGGTTGAAGAACCGCAATATACGCAAATGGATTTGATCTCGGACATATTATACCTGAACTGCTATGAATATGAAAATTTGAAGGTTTTATAACTGTTTGAATGGCGAGGCTCAAACATAAAGCGGATAGTTTATCTTGTCGATGTGCAGCTTTCTTGTAGTGTTGAGAAAAAGGCTGTAAACCACTGTAAAAGCGGCCGTGTGAAGGATAAAGAAAAATGCAAAAGAGCCGATATGCTTTGGTAGGTTTTGCTGTTGTTGTCATTCTAGGAGGAGTGCTGGCGTTTTGTGGTTTTCCCGTTAAAAATACGCCCATTAAAGGCACGGATGTATCGCAGCCGGTAGCGCAAGCACCTGTTGAAACAAAAACAGCACCCAAAGCAACCCCACCACAAGCGACAGAGCCTGTACAAAAAACAGACGCTGAGGCAAAAACTGTCGAACCTGCTGCTGTTGAACCTCAAACAACAACAGAGAATAAAGAGTCTGATGCGAATACTGCCTCAACAGCGGGCGTGGATGTGCCGGTTTTTGATCTGGTTCGTGTCGAGCCGAATGGCGGCGTGGTGATTGCCGGTAAATCTTTGCCGGGCGCCGAGGTTGATGTTCTGTTGGGTTCACGCGTTTTGGGTTCTGTCAAAGCGAGCGAGAATGGTGATTTTGTGATTGCCTTTGATGAGGTGTTGAAGCCAGGTGATCACAGTTTGGTTCTGCGCAGCACAAGCACAGATAATAAAGCGGCAACATCGGCGCAAACCGCGATTGTTTCCATCCCTGATAATGTAAACGGACAGGTGCTGGCACTGGTGGAAGAACCGGGACAGGCAAGCCGCATGATCACCAAGCCGCAAACAGATGATGCGAATGCGCAGAATAATGATGGTGATCAGTCAGCACAAACGAATGGTACTGAGGCAAGCGCATCCAATGATGGTTCAGCTTCTGTAATTGATGCGCCAATTGCTGTTGAAGCTGTCGAAATTGAAGGCAATACAATCTACATTGCCGGACAGGCCAAGACTGATCACAGCGTGATTGTTTATGCCAATGAGAAAATGCTTGGCCGCAGCAATGTGTCGCCGGAAGGACGTTTTTTAGTTGAAAGTCAACAACCTCTGGCCGTTGGTGATTATATCATTCGTGCAGATTTGCTGAACAAAAACCAGAAGGTCATTGCCAGCGCACGTGTGCCGTTCCGTCGGGAGGCTGGCGACAATATTTCCGCCGTTGCACCATCTGTGAAAGAGCAACGCTTAAGTGCTCAGGATGGTAAAAGCCAACCGCAGCCGCAACAAGTACCACATAATGATAAAGCATCTGCACAGGCTTTGGAAAATGTCAGAGGCTCCGTCATCATTCGAAAAGGTGACAATCTCTGGACAATCTCCAAGCGTACTTATGGCAAGGGCACACGTTATACAACGATTTATCTGGCCAATCGTGATCAAATCCGTAATCCGGATTTGATCTGGCCCGGACAGGTTTTCACTATGCCCAGTGAGCCATTGTCCGAAAACGATGCGGCCAATGCTTTGCGTGAAACGCAACCGAGCCAATAAATGCGTCATAACTAAAGCTTGTAATTTGATCTTTCATCGTATATCGACGATTTACGATGAAAGATCAAAACACACAAGCCTGTTCACTGGCTACCTATAAAATTGAGGATGAAGAGGCGGCTCGCATTTATGCGGCGCTGGCTCATCCTGTACGATTAACTATTTTACGGCAATTAAGCATGCATGAAGCATGCTGCAAAGACATTGTCGGCGGGCATGATCTTGCCCAGTCAACCGTTTCCCAACATTTAAAAGTTTTGGTACAGGCGGGGCTGATTGATTTCCGTGCCGAACGGCAGAACTCGCGCTACAGGGTTAATCACGCAAGGCTTGACTATATCAAAGATCACTTTGCCCAACTCACTCTCTCATGCGTAAGGCCGCCGACCTGCGATTGATCTCTGATGATTAATCGCTGATACGAATTCCCTGAAAGATAATCTTATGAATAATGGCAAGACTGTTTCTGCCGAATCCGGACAAACTTTCCGGACATTGCGTAATTTGTGGCCCTATATGTGGCCTGCAGAGCGTCCTGATTTGCGTATGCGGGTGATCTGGGCCAGCTTTTATTTGGTCATCGCCAAGCTGGTGCTGATCTCGGTGCCTTACTTTTTCAAATGGGTTACTAATGCGCTGAACGGCCAGTTGAATGCACCGGATTTCATTCCGGCCATTTTGATTGGCGCTGTGATGCTTGTGGTGGCTTATAATGCCGCACGTATCATTCAGGCTGGTTTGAACCAATTGCGTGATGCGCTATTTGCCAGTGTCGGCCAATATGCCGTGCGCCAATTGGCTTATAAAACCTTTGTCCATATGCACCAATTATCGCTGCGGTTTCATCTTGAGCGCCGCACCGGTGGCCTGTCTCGTGTCATTGAGCGTGGTACCAAGGGCATAGAAACCATTGTCCGCTTTACCATTCTGAATACCGCTCCCACGGTGCTGGAATTTGCACTGACAGCCTTCATTTTTGCTTATTCATATGGCTTTTCATATCTGGCAGTGGTGGCGATTACCGTTTGGGCTTATACATGGTTTACCATCAAAGCCAGCGATTGGCGCATTAATATCCGTCGCGAAATGAACGATTCCGATACGGAAGCCAACACTAAAGCCATCGATTCCTTGCTGAATTTCGAAACCGTTAAATATTTCGGCAATGAAGCCATGGAAGCCAAACGTTTTGACGGGGCAATGGCGCGCTATGAAAAAGCCGCCACCCAGACATGGACATCGCTTGGCTGGCTCAACTTCGGGCAGGCAGTTATTTTCGGTGTTGGCATGGCCATCGTAATGGTGATGTCGGCAATGGAGGTCAAAGCCGGTACACAGTCCTTAGGTGATTTTGTTTTCATCAATGCGCTGTTGATGCAGTTGTCTATTCCACTTAATTTCATCGGCTTTATCTATCGTGAAATCCGTCAGGGTTTGACCGATATTGAACAGATGTTTGATCTTCTTGATGTCGATCAGGAAGTGCAAGATAAACCGCAAGCTACACCACTGATCGTTCATGAGGGCGCTATCCGCTTTGATGATGTGTATTTTGCCTATGATCCGTTGCGCCCGATTTTGAAGGGGATCAGTTTTGAAGTGCCGGCCGGTAAAACGGTGGCAATTGTCGGGCCGTCGGGCGCGGGTAAATCAACATTGTCACGTTTACTCTTCCGCTTTTACGATATTCAGTCCGGGACCATTACCATCGACGGGCAGGATGTACGTGATGTGCAGCAGGAAAGCTTGCGCCACGCAATCGGCATGGTGCCGCAGGACACTGTTCTTTTCAACGACACGATTGCGTATAATATCCGTTATGGCCGTATGTCTGCAAGTGAAGAAGAAGTGGAGCGTGCAGCAGAACTGGCGCAAATTTCCGGCTTCATCAAGCATTTGCCAGAGGGCTATCAGGCGATGGTGGGCGAGCGTGGCTTGAAATTATCAGGTGGTGAAAAGCAACGTGTAGCGATTGCCCGTACCATTTTGAAAGCCCCGCCAATCCTGATTTTGGATGAAGCGACATCGGCTCTGGATACAGCAACCGAGCAGGAAATTCAGCAGGCTCTTGATCTCGTCAGCCGTGACCGTACTACCTTGGTAATCGCGCACCGTTTGTCGACCGTGATTAATGCCGATGAAATTATCGTGTTGAAAGAAGGCGCTATTGCTGAAAAAGGAACCCATCGCCAACTGCTCGCACAAAAAGGACTTTATGCTTCGATGTGGGATCGTCAGCGTGAAGCAACGGAGGCAGAAGAACGTTTGCGGCAAGTTCGTGAAAGCGATGATCTGGGTATTTTATAAGCAGAATCTCTTTCTCAAAACATTCTCTTAAATATTTGATAAAAGGCGGCTTTCGTGGAATCTCCTACGAAAGCCGCCTTTATTTTTATCCATATTCACCTTGTTATTAAGGCGGATAAAATAGTTTACGTTGAAAAAATGGGGATATTGGCAATCAAAACCGATTTAAAATGTGCGATTATCGCTGCAATTATGTGAAACAATGTCATGAAACGTGAATAGCTGCCGAAATGGTTTTGTTTTTGGCCAGAATGCAGTAAGTATCTGCAAAACTCGAGGATGAACTGATGAGCCTTGCCGATTCAATTCGTAATACATTTGTCCCTATCCACCGTGAGGGATATCCATTCATTGCCGGTTTTTTTGTTGTCTCATTAATTTTGGGATGGCTGTGG
The DNA here is from genome assembly GCF_044987585.2 of Paenochrobactrum sp. BZR 201-1. Lineage (NCBI taxonomy): Bacteria > Pseudomonadati > Pseudomonadota > Alphaproteobacteria > Hyphomicrobiales > Brucellaceae > Paenochrobactrum > Paenochrobactrum sp. BZR 201-1. Next base: position 29,473 of record NZ_JBJDRZ020000006.1, read on the forward strand.
AACCCGCTTTTCTGGGTGGGTATGGTTCTCACCATCTGGTGCATTTATTTCTATCGTGATCCCGAACGTGTGACGCCGATGGATGACCGGCTGGTCATTAGTCCGGCCGATGGTAAAGTGTCCTTTGTCGGTGCTTATGTGCCGCCGGCAGAACTTGGTTTGGGTGATCAGCCACGCACACGTATTTCCGTTTTCATGAATGTGTTTTCGGTGCATATCAACCGTGCACCGGTTCGCGGTCAGATTGAAAAAATCATTCATCGTCCGGGTAAATTTTTAAACGCAGAGCTTGATAAATCGAGTGCTGAAAACGAGCGCAACAGCGTTTTGATCGATAGTCCTAAGGGTAAAGTGGCTGTTGTGCAGGTCGCAGGTCTTGTCGCACGCCGGATCATTTGCTGGTCGAATGAAGATGACACATTGTCGGTGGGGGAGCGTTTCGGTCTTATCCGCTTCGGATCCCGTCTCGATGTTTATCTGCCGGAAGGTGCAGTTGCGCGTGTTGCTGTTGGTCAAACGGCTGTTGCGGGTGAAACTGTGCTGGCCGAATTTGACACAGACCACTCAGAACCAACAGTACGGATTGGTTGATACAAATGGAAACTGGGTTTCCGGAAAAAGATACCAGCGCTGACAAGGCAAATGCTGAAGGCGATACAGTTATTATGGAAAGTCGGGGGCCCCGGCTTTCGCAAATTCCGCTGCGTATCATTATTCCCAATATCATTACAGTGCTGGCAATTTGCGCCGGACTGACCGGTATTCGGTTGGCATTTGAAAACCGCTTCGAACTTGCGGTCATGATGGTGCTGATTGCGGCTTTCCTGGATGGCCTCGACGGACGTGTCGCGCGGATGATGAAGGGCTCTTCCAAATTTGGCGCGCAGATGGATTCACTTGCCGATATTGTAAATTTCGGCGTGGCTCCGGCCTTGGTGCTCTATTCATTTATGCTGGATCAGGCACGTTCATTTGGTTGGACAGCGGCACTTTTATACGCAATCGCCTGTTGTCTTCGTCTGGCACGTTTCAATGTTATGACAGAAGACCCGAACCGTCCTGCTTGGCAAAACAATTACTTCATCGGCGTTCCGGCCCCAGCTGGCGCCATGTTGGTATTGCTACCGGTTTATTTGGGCTTTTTAGGTCTGGTGCCAACTAAGACGCTGGCCTTTGTTGCTGCCGGTTTCACGGTTCTGGTTGCTTTTTTGCTGGTGAGCCGCCTGCCTGTTTATAATGGCAAAACTGCAGGCAGCTATATTCGCCGCGATCTGGTCGCACCGCTTATTCTCTGTGTGGTGATCTATGTCGGTCTGCTGACAAGCTATACATGGTATACGCTGACTGTCACGGCTATTGCTTACACCTTTATCATTCCATTGAGCTGGGTTGCTTGGAACCGTTGTGAGGCTTCTGAAAAATGTAACAGCAGCATGCCCGCAACCGATGATCACGAAAGCATTATCTAACAATTGATAGTTACAAAAAAGGCTCTGTGAAAACAGAGCCTTTTTTTATGGGCATATCAATCTGCAGAAAATTAATCCGGCAGATGGTAATCAAGAAAACGATCTTTCGGCACATCAAATAATTTGCCGGTAAGCGTCAGAGTAGGATCGGCAAGCGCCACAATCTTTTTAGCGACATCTTGCGGATGCGGCAGGCTATCCGGATCTTCACCCGGCATAGCTTGTGCGCGCATGGCAGTACGGGTAGGGCCGGGATTGACAGAGTTGACCCGCAGAGAGCTGTTTTTAGTTTCCTCTGCCCAGCTTCGCGCCAAAACTTCAACAGCAGCCTTGGATGCCGCATAAGGGCCCCAGAATGCGCGGGCTGTGTGCGCAACGCCGGATGACAACACGATAGCACGCCCCGCATCAGAGGCGCGCAAAAGCGGGTCAACCGAGCGGATGAGACGCCATGTGCTAGTTACGTTGATATTCATCACCTTTTCAAAGGTCTTGGCTTCTACATGACCGATTGGTGAAATGGTGCCAAGCACACCGGCATTGGCAACCATAATATCGAGCTTGCCCCAGCGCTCGTGAATAGAGCCGCCCAATCGGTCGAGAGCAGGGAAGTCGGTTAAATCAAGTGGTACGAGCGTCGCCGAGCCGCCTTGCTTGCGGATTTCATCATCCAGTTCTTCCAGTCCGCCTACCGTGCGGGCAACTGCAATCACATGTGCACCAGCTTTTGCAAGCTCCAGTGCAAGGAAATATCCGATGCCGCGCGATGCGCCGGTCACCAGAGCCAGACGGCCGTTAAGGTCGATGCTCATACCAATCCTGTCATATGTTAGAAGATTACTGGTCAGCGTTAGCCATTATTTGTTACCCATTGCTGGCCAATAATGATAAATTATGGATATTGTTTTCATTGTCCTGATCGAGCAGGCGTGTCGGGTAATCTCCGGTGAAATAGTGGTCTGTAAACTGCGGATGATCATTATTGCGTGGCTCGCCGCCAACGGCAAGGTAAAGTCCATCAATCGACAGGAATGCAAGTGAATCTGCACCGATATAGCGGCACATCGCATCCATATCTTTATACTGATTTGCGAGCAGCTTTTCTGCGTCGGGTGTGTCGATGCCGTAGAAGTCGGGATAGAAAATCATCGGGCTGGCAACGCGGATATGCACTTCGGCCGCGCCCGCATCGCGGATCATTTGCACGATTTTGACAGAAGTCGTTCCGCGCACAATCGAGTCATCAACGAGGATAACGCGTTTGCCTTCGATGATTTCACGGTTGGCTGAATGTTTCAGCTTCACGCCAAGCGCTCGGATTTGCTGGGTCGGCTCAATGAATGTTCGGCCAACATAATGGTTGCGGATAATGCCAAGCTCGAACGGAATGCCGCTTGCCTGTGCATAGCCGATAGCTGCCGGTGTGCCGCCATCAGGAACAGGCACCACCACGTCAGCATTAACGTGTGATTCTTTGGCCAGATTGAAACCCATGTTTTTGCGCGCATTGTAAACATTGCGGCCGCCAACAACGGAATCAGGACGGGCAAAGTAAACATATTCGAACATGCAAAGACGTTCAGACTGTGGTTTTTCCGGCTTGATGGATTGGGTGGTGATGGAGCCGTCCGGCTGTAATTCACACACGATGACTTCGCCGTTTTCCACATCACGAATGAAAGTCGCACCGATAATATCAAGTGCACAGGTTTCGGAGCAGAAAATCGGTTTTCCGTCGAGTTCGCCCATTACAAGCGGACGGATGCCGACAGGATCACGCGCTGCGATCAGTTTGGTGCGGGTCATGGCGAGAACGGCATAACCGCCTTCAACCTGGCGGATGGCATCAACAAAACGATCAATGGAGGATGTATGACGGGAGCGGGCAAAAAGATGTAAGACTACTTCGCTGTCGGATGTGGACTGGCAGATGGCACCTGCTGCAATCAGTTGACGGCGCAGTGTCAAACCATTGGTGAAATTACCATTATGGGCAATCGCAATACCGCCCACTTCCAATTCGGCAAACAATGGCTGCACATTGCGCAAGATAGTTTCGCCGGTGGTGGAGTAGCGCACATGACCGATTGCCAGATCGCCCGGAAGCTGTGCCAATGTTGCAGGATCAGTAAAATGATCACCGACCAGCCCCATATGACGCTCGGAATGAAAGCGATTATTATTGAAAGTAACAATACCTGCCGCTTCTTGTCCGCGATGCTGAAGGGCGTGCAGGCCAAGCGCTGTCAGCGCCGCCGCATCTTTATGGCCTAAAATACCAAAGACACCGCATTCTTCATGTAAAGAATCTTCGTCCAGCATATATGGGGTTTTATCAGCATTACTATGTATCATTGCCGCAAGGCCTTTCGATTGCAGAGCAATTAAAAACACTCTCTAACACAGAAGCACTTTTCATTGGAAGCAAAGAGTTGTTGCCGCAAAAAGCTTTTAATCACCGATATCAGGCGTGTTTTCTGGTCAAATTTTGATCTGGTGTGATCTAACAAAATGCTAAAAAGCAAAAAAGCCACAGAAAAGAATTCCCATGGCTTTATTTGAAATTATCAATTTTATTGTGCCGGTTCTGCTTCCGGAGCAGGTGCGCTATTTTGATCTGCATTTGCAGGGTCGTTGTGGTTTGGCTTCAACTTGTCAATAAAGCTGGTGTCCGGATCTGCTGGCAGGAGTTCGACCAGTTTTTCTCCCAGATTATCAAGAAACGCCTTGGATTTGGCATTGGCTACCCAAGCAGGCTGATCGGTGCTGACCAACCAGTTGAAGAACAGCATGGCGACAACCATTAACAAGATGCCGCGTGCTGCACCAAACAAAAAGCCCAATGTGCGGTCAAGCGCACCAATGCGGCTGTCGATGATGAAATCGGCAATTTTCATGGTGATAATGGAAACAATAATCAGCGCGACGAGGAAAACCGCTGCTAAGGCTGCAATTTTCGCCAATGTGTCACTGGTGACATAAGGCTGAATGAACGGCAGGACTTTTGGATAAAACAGATAAGCGGCAGCGGCTGCTGCTGCCCAGGAAGCGACCGAAAGCACTTCCCGTGAAAAACCCCGTACCATCGCCAGAACGGCGGATACGAGTGTGATTCCAAGAAGAATTCCATCAAGAAGGGTGATTGGCATTCGGCCTGTCCTTAATCTACTTAAACTCTATCCTTGCATGCCTGTGGCATTTTGCAAGTCAGCTTTCATTCATCGGGCGATTTATACACCCAGTTTTAATCGTTCTTTTTGCCTTGTCCCGAAGTGGCAATATCTACAACCATATCGGCCAGCGCAACTTTTTCGGTTAAACGGAATTTAGCATTTTTCCATAACTCGCTGCTGCCACCTGGGACTATCGCATGCCTGAAACCAAGCTTCTCAGCTTCCTTCAAACGCTGCACGGGGTGGGACACCGGACGAATAGCACCAGAAAGACTGATCTCGCCGAAATAAACGCTATCGGCCGGAAGGGCAATAGCTGCAATGGAGGAAACAAGCGCTGCCGCCACAGCTAAATCGGCCGCCGGCTCGGAAATACGATAACCACCGGCCACATTGAGGTAAACATCATGCTGGCCGAAGCGCACACCGCAATGGGATTCAAGCACGGCCAGAATCATTGAAAGACGGCTGCTATCCCATCCCACCACGGCACGCCGGGGCGTTCCAAGGCTTGAAGGGGCAACCAGTGCCTGAATTTCTACCAGAACAGGTCGTGTGCCTTCCATGCCCGCAAAAACCGCAGCCCCTGGGGCTTTTTCATTGCGCTCGCCTAAGAATAATTCGGACGGATTGGCAACCTCACGCAAACCTTTATCGGACATTTCAAAAACGCCTATTTCGTCGGTGGGGCCAAAGCGGTTTTTGACGGTGCGAAGGATACGGTAATGATGACCACCTTCGCCTTCAAAATAAAGCACCCCGTCTACCATATGCTCGACCACGCGAGGGCCAGCTATCTGACCTTCTTTGGTAACGTGACCAACGAGCACCACGGCAGCACCGGTCTGCTTGGCGTAGCGGATCATTGCTTGCGCTGAAGATCGCACCTGCGTCACGGTTCCGGGTGCACTATCGGCCAAATCTGTCCAAAGGGTCTGGATAGAATCGATAATCACCAGATCGGGGCGCTTATTGCCGGCAATCGTTGCTAGAATATCTTCAACATTGGTTTCGGCAGCAAGTTCAACCGGAGAAGACGCAACGCCTAAACGCTGCGCACGGAGCCGAATTTGCGCAACCGCTTCTTCGCCTGAAACATAGACAATGCGATGCCCCTGATTGGCAAGTGCTGCTGCGGCTTGTGTCAAAAGGGTGGATTTACCAATACCTGGATCACCACCGATCAGAAGCGCTGAGCCGCGCACAAAGCCGCCGCCTGTGGCACGGTCTAACTCGGCAATACCCGAAGAAATGCGTGGTGCATCTTCAATCTCACCGTCAAGCGAGGTAAGGGTGACGGCGCGCCCTTTTCGGGCGCTGCGCAAAGATGAGGGGCCGCTGCCGATACCGCTATTGGTGCCTTCTTCGACAAGTGTGTTCCATTCGCCACAGCTATCGCATTTCCCAGCCCAGCGCGTATGCACGGTGCCGCAGTTTTGGCAGATAAACTGCACTCTGGCTTTGGCCATTCGTTATACCTTTTGTAAAGCCATCGGCAGTGAAAACCTATTCATATTGTTCCGGTACATAAGATCCTTCAGCCAGATCCGCAAAGCGGGTGAATTCTGACTGGAAGGCGAGTTTAACAGTACCGGTTGGCCCGTGACGCTGCTTGGCAATAATAACGTCCGCCGTGCCTTTGACCTTTTCAAACTGCATTTTCCATTCGTCATATTTCGGATCGAATTCGTCACGCGGTTCAAGGTTTTTGACATAATATTCTTCACGGAACACGAAAAGTACCACGTCCGCATCCTGCTCGATCGAACCCGATTCACGTAAATCCGAGAGCTGCGGACGTTTGTCGTCACGGCTTTCCACTTGTCGGGAGAGCTGTGAGAGCGCGATGATCGGCACATTCAGCTCCTTGCCCAAGGCTTTCAAACCAGTGGTGATTTCGGTAATTTCCTGTACGCGGTTTTGCGAGGAGGCTTTGGAAGAACCAGTCATCAGCTGGACATAGTCGATCACCAGAACATCAAGGCCGCGCTGACGCTTCAAGCGGCGCGCACGTGCGGCGAGCTGCGCAATGGAGATACCACCCGTCTGGTCAATATAGAGCGGAATTTTCTGCATCACCTGTGAGCAGGCGACCAGTTTTTCAAAATCGGTTTCGGTAATATCACCGCGGCGGATTTTCGAAGACGAAACTTCTGTCTGCTCGGAGATAATACGTGTGGCGAGCTGTTCAGCCGACATTTCGAGCGAGAAGAACCCGACAACGCCGCCGTTGATTGCTTTAATGCTGCCATCCGCTTGTTGCTCGCCTTCATAGGCATTGGCAATGTTGAAGGCGATATTGGTCGCAAGCGAAGTTTTACCCATCCCCGGACGCCCCGCGAGAATGATCAAGTCGGAAGGCTGCAAACCGCCCATCTTGACATCCAGCGACTGAATGCCGGTTGAAACACCGGAGAGATGGCCGTCACGCATGAAGGCGGCATTGGCCATATCAACGGCTGTTGTCACTGCATCTTTAAATGCTTGGAAACCACCGTCATAACGGCCGGTTTCAGCCAGTTCAAACAAGCGGCGCTCGGCATCTTCAATCTGGCTTTGTGGTGCCATATCCACGGGCGCATCATAGGCGACATTGACCATTTCCTCACCAATATTGATAAGGGAGCGACGCGTGGCGAGATCATAAATCGCGCGGCCATAGTCTTCAGCGTTAATAACGGTAACCGCTTCGGCAGCAAGGCGCAGCACGTATTGGAAAACTGTCAGATCACCGACTTTTTCTTCCGCCGGAAGAAAAGTTTTCATCGTTACCGGATTGGCCATTTTGCCTACACGGATCAAATCACTGGTAATTTCATAAATGCGTTTATGCAGCGGTTCATGAAAATGCGTTGGCTTCAGAAAATCTGAAACGCGATAAAATGCATCATTATTGATCAAAATTGCGCCGAGCAGAGCCTGTTCAGCCTCAATATTGTTCGGAGTTTCACGGTAAAGCCCGCCTTGACCATCGCGGCCTTCGCCCCGTGGTTCGGTTAGTTTGTGTACCGTTGCTTCCGCCATAATCTCATGCCCTATATTTTGAAAAATCCGGCTGAAAACGTCTAAACCAACCGGATTACCAATATATGTACCTCATCTGAAGCGATGAGGGTACAGGCGATAGCATGATTCACACTGATTCACAGGGACTATGTGACATCTTCCGTTCATTCTGTGTGAATGTATGATTGCGGCTTTCAGTATTGGCACTTGCCCGCATACTATCAAGCCTGCGTAAGCGCTTTTCCTCAACTTCAATATAGTTACGGGTAAGGGGTACCGATTCTTGCCGATGCGCAATTTGAATATGGAACACCATCATATCCTGCCAGCGGAAGGCGCTCTCGGAACCGGCCAGATAAAATTCCCACATTCTGCAAAAGCGTTCATCATAGAGCGCTTTAGCTTCATCGCGCCGCGCCATAAAAGCTTCACGCCAAGCTTTGAGTGTTTCGGCATAATGAAGGCGCAGGATTTCAATGTCGGTGACGATCAATCCTGCCTTTTCAATGTGGGGTAAAACTTCCGAGAGTGCAGGAATATAACCTCCGGGAAATATATGGTGACGAATAAAAGGATTAGTCGCGCCGGGGCCATCACTGCGGCCAATCGAGTGCAATAAAAAGACACCGTCTTTTTTAAGCAGTCGTGCCACATGCTGGAAATATTCAGCAAAATGACCGACGCCCACATGTTCAAACATCCCCACAGAACTGATGCGGTCATATTGGTCGGTGAGATGGCGATAGTCTTTGAGTTCAAATTTAGCGCTGTGACTTAAATTTTCTTGTGCAGCACGCTGGTTGGCAATTGCATGTTGTTCCTCCGATAAAGTCACTCCGGTCACATCAGCCTTGAGATAGCGCGCCATATAAAGGCCCAAGCCACCCCAGCCACAGCCGATATCCAGCAGTTTATCGCCTTCATTAATCAAAAGCTTGGCAGCGATATGGCGTTTTTTGGCCAACTGCGCTTCAGCCAAAGTGCTTGTCTGAGTTTCAAAATAAGCGCAGGAATATTGCTTGTCGGGATCGAGAAATAAATCATAAAGCGCACCCGACAGATCATAATGGCTTTTGACGTTTTTTGACGAGCGCATGATGTTATTCATCTGCTGTAGGCGACGAAGACTGCGGCGCGCAAAGGCAATTGCCCGCATCCATGGCTGGGTAGCCGCATAGGGCCCCGTATTTTCAAAGACGACTTGCAAGAGGAGGTAAATATCTCCCTCAATCACATCCAGCTCGCCGTCCATATAGCACTGGCCAAGCTGAAGCTCAGGATCAAATGCAATCGCTCGTTCGGCATGAGGCGTATTAAAACGGATATGCAGGTGAGGGCCACTGCCGTCACCATAACGGGTGGTATTTTGTTTGAAATCTGTCACGGACAGATTGCCGGTCTTGATGATGCGCTTCAAAACCGTATGTAAAAGTCCATTCATCGCCAATCTCCCCAACTGAAGGACTGGATGATGAAGTGATGCCGATCCGCGCTTTTAATCGTTAAGGGCTGGCGCGGATTGCCCCACTTACACCTTAAACAGTCTGCTACTGCTGTACAGAATAAGCACTTTTTTGGTTCTGAAAAGAGAAAATACCCGACATTTCTGCCGGGCATTACTTTTACATCATCTTTTTATTTAAAAAGATGCGGGCTTGCCCCGAATATCTTGGCAATTAAGCCTGTTCTTCTTCTTCTGAAACTTCGAATTCTTCTTCGTCGATTTCTTCAGATAAAGTCTGTTCTTCAATGCCATAGATAGCTTCGATTGAAGTCAGGTCTTCACCTTTTTCCTGACGTTCAGCTTCTTCAGCCGAACGGGCAACGTTAACAGCAACGGTTACTTCTACTTCAGGATGCAGCACGATCAAAACATTGTGAAGACCAATCGTTTTGATTGGGTGGTTGAGTTCAACCTGGTTGCGGTGCAGCGAGAAGCCGGCTTCAGTGATGATATCAGCGATATCACGTGTTGAAACTGAACCATAAAGCTGACCGGTTTCACCAGCTGAACGAACAACAACAAAGCTTTTTCCTTCGAGCTTGTCTGCAACAGCCTGAGCTTCGTTTTTACGTTCCAGGTTCTGTGCTTCGAGCTGAGCGCGCTGACCTTCGAACTTCTTCAGGTTAGCTTCGTTCGCACGCAGAGCTTTGCCCTGTGGGAGAAGGAAGTTGCGGGCAAAGCCGTCTTTAACTTTTACAGTTTCGCCCATCTGGCCGAGGCGGGCAATACGTTCCAGGAGAATAACGTCCATGGGATATTCCTTTCGAGTGTGTGTAAAATTACGATTGATCAGTTTTTTGTCTCTTTGAAACCGGTGCTGTGCGGGTTGTGTCGAACAGGCCGATAACAAAGAAGATGAGAAGCAGTGGTGCCAGCAGCATAATGCCGACATAAGCGAGCCACAGAATCAGCGGGCGCAGGCTCATGCCTCGGGTGCGCTGATGCATGATGGCAAAACCGGAGAACAAAAATCCGGTGCCAAGTGTACCGACAAAGACAAGAGCTGCCTGAGCAAGACTTGCACCAAAGAAAGACAATGCCAGTGCAACGGCAAAAACGCCGAGTGCTGCAACCGGCATGCGCAAAGTGGTCGGCCAGTCATCACGCGGACGTCTCAGGCGACCGGATGCACCGGTCAGGCGTAGCGCCAGATAAAGATTGCCGACGAGAGCTGCAAGCGCGATGGCTGGCTGCATGGCTGGCAAGACCACCATCAAAATGGAGGTCAATGTCGCCTGCATATCGGCATCGGAATGATAGGCTGGTTCAGCTTCTTTAAGGCGTTCCATCACTTGTGCGGTCAATTCACGCACCATATCTTCACCAAAGCCAATGATATAGCCGATGATGATGAAGCTGATGGCAACCATCAGCGCTAAGCGGAAGATGATATCGGAGAGGGGATACCAGACCAGAATATTGGCAGAGCCGCCCAGATCACTGGCAGGACGCGCTAGACCTGAAAGATAAGCGCCGATTGCTGCCGGAATAAAGCTGGTCAGCGCAATAAGCACTGCTGCCATCGGCACGCTGACGACGCTGACTGTTGCCGTTGCAGCAACAGCTGCGATGATTCCAGCAGTTGAACCCCAGCCGAGTGCTGCCATAAAAATTGGTAATGGTGTCAGGAAATACAAAACCATCGCAATGCCCGATTGGGCAATGACGCCAGAGGACATTAATGCAGAAGCCAATCCTGCAAGTATGCCGACGCCAATGATGGTTTTATCGAATTTCATAAGTTCCGCTGTCCTGCGCGCAAGAATTTGAGCGTTCTTGGCCATTGCAGTTAGAGGTTTCGGTTTAAACCGCTCAAACCCCAACTCGAGTTTTAAAAGTGAACCTGACCTGCGCTCATCGCAGAAGGTTTTAGTGCGTATAGAGTAGAAGAGACTTGCGGGCAATGCAAAAGCACCGCCCGCAAAGCAAAACTTATTTCACAACATATGGCAGCAGGCCGAGGAAACGTGCGCGCTTGATCGCTTTAGCGAGTTCGCGCTGCTTCTTCTGGCTCACAGCTGTGATGCGTGAAGGAACGATTTTACCGCGTTCTGAAATGTAACGCTGCAAAAGCTTGATGTCCTTGTAATCGATCTTTGGTGCATTAGGACCAGAGAACGGGCAAGTTTTACGACGACGATGGAACGGGCGGCGTGTTGGGATCTGATTGATATCAACCATAATTTATGCTCCTTCGCCAGCTTCGTTGTCACGTGGACGACGTGGACCGCGGTCACCATCGCGAGGGCGACGTGGACGATCGTCATCACGGCCGAAACGGTCGTCGCGTTCGCGACGGTCATCACGGCGTGTCAGCATTGCCGACTGGCCTTCTTCGTGTTCTTCTACACGTACTGTGAGGAAGCGCAGAACATCTTCATTGATGCGCATCTGGCGTTCCATTTCAGCAACAGCTGCCGCAGGGGCATCGATGTTGAGAAGTGTGTAGTAAGCTTTACGATTCTTTTTAACGCGATAAGTCAGGGGACGAAGACCCCAGTTCTCAATGCGCCCGACTTTACCGCCATTAGCTTCGAGGACACCCTTGAACTGTTCAACGAGGGCATCAACTTGCTGCTGCGTAATATCCTGTCGGGCAAGGAGCACATGTTCATAAAGAGCCATTGGCTTTGCCTTTCTTCTGTTTCTCATTGGCTCGAAATCAACGGCTAAGCCTCTGCGACTTCTCCTTAACCGCTATTGCGGGAAGAAAGGACGCTGGTCGAGACGATCGAGAGCGGAGACACGGGAGATGAAGCGCTTTGTTGCTTCTCAAGTCGTTGTTATAAGAACAACCAACATGATCCTCCGTTCAGCCCCCAGCTGACGCCGAGCAATGAATGTGTGGCTCATAAGCGTTTTTCCCCGCCTTTGCAAGCTGCAATGCGGCTGATATGCGACAAAAGCTTGACTTGTGCGCAGAGCAAAGGCACATCGCGGGAGAGAAAAAACAAAGATTATGCGGCTTTCAGTGTTCGGCTGCGGTGATAATCCGTCATTGAATACAGATAAAACTCATATAAACTGCACAATCTTATGTGGGCTTGTGTGGGCTTATATGGTCTTCATAAATGAGTTTGTACCGCCGCATTATATAGAGTGAGGTATTTATGACCGTAGCATTTACTTTCCCCGGCCAGGGCAGTCAGGTTGTTGGCATGGGCAAGGCGCTTGCTGAACAATTTGCAGAAGCACGTGCAGTTTTTGCCGAAGTTGATGATGCACTCGGGGAAAAGCTATCAGTGACCATGTTTGAAGGTCCTGAAGATGTGCTGACACTCACGGCCAATGCGCAGCCGGCCTTGATGGCAGTATCGATGGCTGTGGTGCGTGTGATGGAAGCGCAAGGCTTTTCGTTGAAAGAAAAAGTCTCTTATGTTGCCGGTCACTCATTGGGTGAATATTCGGCCCTTTGCGCTGCCGGTACATTCTCATTGGCTGATACAGCATGTTTGCTGCGTATCCGCGGCAATGCCATGCAACAGGCTGTGCCTGTAGGCCAAGGCGCTATGGCGGCGATCATCGGTCTGGAGCAGGCGGATGTCGAATCGGTCTGTGCTGAAGCCGCATCTTTGGGCGCTGTCCAGATTGCCAATGATAATGGTGGCGGTCAGTTGGTTATCTCCGGCTCGAAAGCAGCAGTTGAGGCAGCAGCAGCCAAGGCTTCGGAAAAAGGTGCCAAGCGCGCCATCATGCTGCCGGTTTCTGCACCTTTCCATTCTAGTCTGATGTCGCCTGCGGCTGATGCCATGCGTGAAGCACTGGCCAATGTGCAGAAAAACGATCCGGTTGTGCCTTTGATCGCCAATGTGCGTGCAGCTCCGATCACCTCTGCTGCCGAAATTACTGATTTGCTGGTTGAACAGGTTACCGGACAGGTGCGCTGGCGCGAGACCGTTGAGTGGTTTGCAGCTCATAATGTTTCGACACTTTATGAGGTAGGCTCAGGCAAAGTGCTGACCGGTCTAGCGCGTCGTATTGCCAAGGAAATAAATGGTGCGACCGTTGGATCCGCTGAAGAAATTGAAGCGGCATTGGCTACGCTAAACGTATAATAATAAAAGCACCTCCCAAAGAGTGAGAAGCGTTTTTTGGATTAAGATGTGCGATGAAGAACAAAAGGATCTATTATGTTTGATCTGTCTGGCCGCAAGGCTCTGGTAACCGGTGCAACCGGTGGTTTGGGTGAGGCAATTGCCCGCGCATTGCACGCACAAGGTGCGATTGTCGGCTTGCACGGTACGCGCAAGGAAAAGCTTGATTCTCTGGCGGCAGAGCTGGGTGAGCGCGTTTTTGTGTTCCCTGCCAACCTGTCCGACCGTGAAGAAGTCAAAGCACTCGGCCAGAAGGCTGAAGAGGAAATGGGCGGCATCGACATTTTGGTCAATAATGCCGGTATCACAAAAGACGGTCTCTTCGTTCGTATGAGCGATGAAGACTGGGATGCAGTATTGAACGTCAATCTGACATCCGTTTTCAATCTGACACGCGAAGTGACCCATCCGATGATGCGTCGCCGTCATGGCCGTATTATCAACATTTCTTCGATTGTTGGCGTCACGGGTAATCCGGGTCAGGCAAACTATTGTGCATCAAAAGCTGGATTAATCGGTTTTTCGAAATCGCTTGCACAAGAAATTGCCAGCCGTAATGTAACGGTCAATTGCATTGCTCCGGGATTCATCGAATCGGCTATGACCGAAAAGCTCAATGAGAAGCAAAAAGACGCAATCATGGGCTCAATTCCGATGAAGCGTATGGGAACAGGCGCCGAAATTGCTGCTGCTGTCGTTTATTTGGCAAGTGATGAAGCAGCCTATGTGACTGGTCAAACTGTCCATGTGAATGGCGGAATGGCAATGATTTAAGCTTTTTATGTGCCTAAAAAGCCATAAAGGAAGCTCAAGAAGCAGATGATTGGGCAAAATCTGCTTTGCCTTGCTCAAGAAGCATGGTAAATGCCGCGCCCAAGAAACAAGATGCCTCGCTTGAAGCGTCTTAATCTCGTTCCGCAAGGAATATCCACAGGATGTATGCTAAAGGATGTAAAGACTACAGTTGGCAGACATCTTATAACTTGATTACAATCATGCATAACGCTAACCAAAGCGTTGCAATTAAACACAGGTCGAGGTCACGACATGAGCGATACCGCAGAACGCGTCAAGAAAATCGTTGTTGAACATCTGGGCGTGGATGCCGACAAGGTCACGGAAGGCGCGAGCTTTATCGATGATCTCGGTGCAGACAGCCTTGATACAGTAGAACTGGTCATGGCGTTTGAAGAAGAATTCAGCGTCGAGATCCCTGATGATGCAGCAGAAACCATCCTTACCGTTGGTGACGCTGTTAAGTTCATCGACAAAGCTTCTGCTTAATATTTGAAAATACGGGATCGGAATGTTCCGGTCCCGTATTTTTTATGCACAGCTTCAAAAAAGCGCAAAGCAGCTTTGGGGCAGCGTGTATTTAAGTAAGTCGAGAGAGCATTTTCAATTTTTAAATTTAAGCTGTAAGTGCTCTTGATGAACCGGTTATTTAATCGGTTTATTTTTTATAGACTAAATTCAAATGTAACTTTTAGGCGTACCGGCGCCTTGAAACCTTTAAAGGTTTAGCCCGGCGCGCGTTCAAGGCGACAAATCATCTTCTCCGCTGAAGAGCGGAACATAGTTTGAGATTGTCATACTCGAAGGAGTGAATATGAGGCGTGTCGTTATCACCGGTTTAGGTCTGGTGTCACCGCTGGCAAATGGCGTTGAAGAGACATGGAAGCGTCTTCTTTCCGGTCAAAGCGGCGCTCGCCGTATTACAGAATTTGAAGTTGATGATCTGGCGTGTCAGATTGCCTGCCGCATCCCTGTAGGTGATGGCAGCAACGGAACATTCAATCCTGATTTATACATGGAGCCGAAGGAACAGCGAAAAGTTGATCCTTTCATCGTTTACGCTGTGGCTGCGGCCGATCAGGCGCTGGATGATGCCAATTGGCATCCCGAAAACGACGAAGATCAGATTGCAACCGGTGTGATGATTGGTTCTGGTATTGGCGGTATCGAAGGTATCGTGGAAGCCGGTTATACGTTGCGCGATAAAGGTCCGCGCCGCGTCTCCCCGTTCTTTATTCCAGGACGACTGATCAATCTGGCTTCCGGCCATGTATCCATCAAACATAAATTGCGCGGGCCTAACCACTCTGTGGTTACAGCTTGTGCAACCGGTACCCATGCCATTGGTGATGCAGCACGCATGATTGCTTTGGGCGATGCGGATGTGATGGTTGCTGGTGGTACAGAATCACCGGTCAGTCGTATCTCGCTCGCAGGTTTTGCCGCTTGTAAGGCACTGTCCACCAAGCGCAATGATGATCCAACCGCTGCATCGCGCCCTTATGACGATGACCGTGACGGTTTTGTTATGGGTGAGGGTGCTGGTGTTCTCGTTCTGGAAGAACTGGAACATGCACTGGCACGTGGCGCGAAAATCTACGCAGAAGTCACCGGTTACGGTATGTCGGGCGATGCTTATCACATCACTGCTCCAAGCGAAAACGGTGAAGGTGCACAGCGTTGCATGGAGGCAGCTTTGAAGCGTTCCGGCATTACGCCTGATCAGATCGATTATATCAACGCACACGGCACCTCTACGATGGCAGACACGCTTGAATTGGCAGCGGTTGAGCGCGTTGTTGGTGATGCAGCGTCGAAGATTTCAATGTCTTCAACCAAATCATCGATCGGCCACTTGCTCGGTGCTGCCGGTGCTGCGGAAGCAATCTTCTCGGTTCTGGCAATCTGCGATAATATTGCACCGGCCACAATCAATCTGGACACGCCGTCGGTTGAGACCAAAATCGATTTGGTACCGCACAAGCCGCGTGAACGCAAAATCGACACGGTTCTTTCAAACTCGTTCGGTTTTGGCGGGACAAATGCATCGCTGGTGATGCGTCGCTATCAGTAAGCTTGCTCTTTTAATCGAGAGTCGGGGATAAGCAGGACGCCAGTGCAAAAAACACTGGCGTCCTTTGCATATCTGACGATGATAGTGCCGACAAGATGGTGGCGTTGCACGATCAGGCATCATACAGATATTCTGTTTGGCCGGATTATTGTTTAATATTTGTAACAATATTTTTGCATGCTCGCCCTAAAGATATCCATTATTTGTTTTATCAAGCCTATCTTGTTGCAAGCAGATTTGATGATTGATCTCTGTCTGTTTCAAATTAATAAGAATGGATTGCTGAAGTTTGTTAAAACCATCAGCGACACAGCATGAAAAATTGGATCGAGGTGATCGAGTGAGCTCAGACGATAAAAATCCGAAATCTCAGGAAGTTAAGCCTGTTGATGCATCTGAAGATGCAGCTAAGGTTGCGGATAGAGCAGCTGAGCTTGCAGATCAGGGCACTCATACAACAACGGATTTATCCGATGGCGAAGCATCGCCACGTATAGAGCAAGAAACCTATCAGCAGCCAGAACCAGCAGAAGCCTCGGAAGCCGTTACACAAGTGGCAGGCGATGTTGCAAGTGAATCGGCTAAGCCTTTCGTGCCAAAATCGGCTTCAGAAGCCTTGCGCCCGCAACCGGGCCCAAAGCCGCCTAAAAAGCGCTCACGCGCTGCTCGCAGCCAGATTGTGATCTTTGCAAACTTCATGCTTTCGCTGTTGGTTTTAACCGTTATCGCTGCATCGGCTCTTTTCTACTTTGGAAAATTGCAGTTTGATGGTCAGGGGCCCTTGCAGGAAGAAACCGCTTTTTTGGTGAAGCGTGGCTCCGGTATTATCGAAATTTCCGATAGTTTGGAACGGCGTGAATTTATCACGGATGCCCGTATTTTCCGTTATGGTGTGCGCGCATACGGCTTGGAAAATGATATGAAGGCCGGTGAATATATGATCCCGGCCGGTGCATCAATGCGTGATATCATGACCGTTCTGGTGAGTGGCAAGTCGATCATGTATCCGCTGACCATTCCGGAAGGCTTAACGGTGAACCAGATTTTCGAGCGCCTGGACAAAAATGAAATTTTGACCGGGGCGTTGCCGAAAGAAATGCCTGCCGAAGGCTCGCTGTTTACCGATACACTATATTTTACCCGTGGTACAACACGTGCTGAAATGGTTGAGCGTATGCTGGCTTCGCAGAAGAAGCTGGTTGAAGATATTTGGGCAACGCGTCAAAACGATCTTCCGGTTAAAGATATCAATGAATTTGTAACTTTGGCATCTATCGTTGAAAAAGAAACCGGCATCGCAGCAGAGCGCCCGCATGTTGCATCGGTTTTTGTCAATCGTCTCAATCAGGGTATGCGTTTGCAGTCTGATCCAACGATCATTTATGGTTTGTTTGGCGGTTTGGGCAAACCCTCTGACCGGCCGATTTATAAGTCTGATATCGAGAAGCCGACGCCATATAATACTTATGTAATCAACGGCTTACCTCCGACTCCAATTGCCAATCCGGGTCGTGCTGCGTTGGAAGCGGTCGCAAAGCCGCTGGCAACCAAGGACGTTTATTTTGTTGCAGATGGTACCGGTGGTCATGTCTTTGCCGAGACGTTGAAAGAGCATAATGAAAATGTGCGTAAATGGCGTGGCATCGAGCAGCAAAAGCGCGATGCCGCCACTGCGCCGGCAGCGCAATAAAACTGGTAAAACAGCTTAAATCGTCGCGTGAAACGGGCAATTTGTCCGTTTCACGCATATTTATTTCAGTATTTTTATCCATAAGATGAATACTAAAAATCAGCGCAGGGGTTGCGTCTTATGACACTGCAAAGCATGACCGGGTTTGCCCGTTACAGCGGAACACACCAAAATGGCGGACTGGTGACGAATTTCACTTGGGAAATACGCTCGGTGAATGGCAAGGGGCTTGATGTGCGTTTGCGGCTGCCGCAGGGCTTTGAAGCACTGGAGCACAATATTCGCGGCCTTGTCGCCAAAAGCTTTACACGCGGTAATATGCAGGTGTCTTTGAATATTGATAATGGTGCGGAGCGCCATGAAGTTTCAATCAATTATACGCAGGTCGAAAAGCTGCTGAATGCCTCGCAAGAATTACAGGCGCGTTTTGGCGTTGCTCCCTTAACGCTTGATGGTTTATTTGCCCTTCGTGGCGTATTGGATCAACCGCAAGAAGCGGCTTCCGAAGAAGAAGAGGCTGCGTTAAAAGTAGCGGTGCTTGATGGCTTAAGCGCATTATTGTTGCAATTGAAAGAGACACGTGAGCTTGAAGGTCAGGCTCTGCAACGCATCTTTGAAAAGCATGTGGACGAGATTGCGTTGCTCACTGAAAAAGCGCGCCATGATCCGGCGCGTACTGTCGAAGCGATTAAAACCCGCTTGGCATCGCAGGTTTCTCTGCTGCTGGATGCGTCACAAGCGTTGGATAAAGACAGGCTTTATGCAGAAGCTGCCTATCTGGCCACCAAAGCTGACATACAAGAAGAGCTGGACAGACTGGACACACATGTGGCATCTGCCAGAAAATTATTAAAAGACGGCGGTGCAATCGGGCGCAAGCTTGATTTTCTGTCGCAAGAATTTAACCGTGAAGCCAACACACTTTGCGCGAAATCCAATGCAGCAACGATTACAGCCATCGGACTGGAACTCAAAGCGGCCGTTGATCAGTTTCGTGAACAGATACAGAATCTGGAGTAATTCATATGGCCATCTCATCAACTGAACATGGCGTTGCCCGTCGTGGCCTGATGCTGGTGATTTCTTCGCCGTCGGGCGCAGGAAAATCAAGCATTGCAAGATTGTTGCTGGAAGACAGAGAGATGGATTTGTCCCTTTCTGTCAGCGTCACCACCCGCACACGTCGCCCGAGCGAGGTGGAAGGTATCCACTATCATTTCATCAGTGTGGCTGAATTTGAACGTCTGCGTGATAGCGATGCACTGATTGAATATGCAGAAGTGCATGGCAATTTCTACGGTACGTTACGTGCGACTGCTGAAGATGCACTGGCTGATGGTCAGGACATGTTGTTCGACATTGACTGGCAGGGTGCAGACCAGTTGCAGGCGAAAATGCCGGCCGACGTTATTTCCATTTTTGTTTTGCCGCCATCGATGAAAGAACTGCAGTCGCGTTTGCATCGCCGTGCGGAAGACAGTGTGGACGTGATAGAAACGCGCCTTCATAATGCGCGCGTTGAAATTCAGAAATGGTCAAAATACGATTATATCGTCATCAATGAAGATTTGAATCGCTCTTATGCTGCGGTGAAAGCCATTGTAACCGCCGAGCGTTTGCGCCGTGACCGTCGTCCGGGATTGTTCGATTTTGTCGATCAGTTGTTGGGTGAGCCGGCAGACAAGTAAGATAAAATAAAAAACGCCGGAGGTACTTCCGGCGTTTTTTGTTCATTAATCCAGTGCATTGGCAAGAGCAACAAACTCTTCAATGCTCAATGTTTCGGCGCGTCTGGTACCGTCAATACCGGTCACTTCCAATAGCTTGGAACCATTGACGGGTTTAAGGCTTTGGCGCAGCATTTTACGACGTTGACCAAATGCCGCTTGCGTTATCCGTCCAAGCTTCTGCGCGTCGCATGGCAATGGATTGTCGAGCGGAGTGATATGTACCACCGACGACATGACTTTCGGTGGCGGTGTAAAAGCCTGTGGTGGTACATCAAATGCAATGCGTGACTGGGTGCGCCAGCCCGCCAACACGGCCAAACGGCCGTAATGGTCGGTGTTGGGTGCTGCAACTATGCGCTCGGCCACTTCGCGCTGAAACATCAATGTCATCGATTGATAGTAAGGTGGCCAAGGTTCGCTTAACAGCCAGTTGATCAGCAATTGCGTGCCGACATTATAAGGCAGATTGGCGACAATGCGTGGCTTGTTTTCATCTGGAAAGAGCGCTTGAAAATCTTGTTGCAGCGCATCGCCGGAAATCACTTTCAACCGACCCGGATAATGGCTTTCAATTTCGGCTAGTGCTGGCAGGCAGCGCTCATCGCGCTCAATCGCGGTCACAATTGCACCTTGCGCCAATAATGCGCGTGTCAGGCCACCAGGCCCGGGCCCCACTTCAATTACCGGCTGATCCTGCAATTGCCCTGCTTGACGGGCAATTTTGGATGTCAGATTGAGGTCGAACAAAAAATTCTGGCCTAAAGATTTTTTAGGCATCAAATCATATTGTTCGAGCACCTGACGCAAGGGAGGTAAATTATCAATGCTCATATACTTGTATCTTCCATTGCTGTATCTGCCAGTCGACGTGCCAATTTGAGGGCAGCCAGTAGACTGTCAGGACGCGCAATATTCTTTCCTGCAATTTCAAATGCTGTGCCGTGATCTGGAGAGGTACGAATAAACGGCAGACCGAGCGTGACATTCACGCTTTCATCAAAAGCCAGCGCTTTGGCCGGAATGAGAGCCTGATCATGATACATGCAGATTGCCACATCATAGGATTGGCGCGCACGTACATGAAACATCGTATCAGCTGGCAGCGGGCCTTTGATATCCATGCCTTTTGCGCGTAGAGTTTCAATGGCAGGGGTGATGATGGTTTCATCCTCATGCCCTAAAGCACCGCCTTCACCTGCATGCGGATTCAAACCTGCAACGGCAATGCGTGGCTGCTGGATACCAAAACATATACGCAAATCGCGTTCAGTAATGATGATGGTTTCTTCTATCAATGCAGTGGTTAGCTGTTTTGGCACATCATGCAACGGAATATGGATGGTAACGGGTACGGCTCGTAAATCTGGCCCCGCCAGCAGCATAACCGGCATGACCGATCTGCCAAGATGTTTGGAGGCAAGCTGCGCCAAAAACTCCGTATGACCCGGATGCTCAAAACCGGCATCATAAAGCGGTTTCTTGGAAATAGGGCAGGTGACAACTGCAGCAGTTCTGTTTGCCATTGTCAATGCAACGGCTTTTTCAATTGCTTCAATAATACCCGCAGCATTTTCGGCTAATGGAATGCCGATTCTTTCAGTCAATGTATTTTCGAGCGCCATAACCGGTAAAAACTGTTCAAAATCAGTCTGTGCAGTTTCCGCTGTGGAAATTTTAACGGGTATATCAAGCTTTAAATGAGCGGCACGTAAACGCAACTGTTCAGGATCTGCGAGCGCTAAAAATGCTGGTACATTTAATTTACGCCGATTGAGCCAAAGCGCCAACGCTAAATCAGGCCCGATGCCGGATGGATCGCCGATACTAAGCGCTAATGGTTTCATTTTAAGTCCGTTGTTAAATGCAACTGCCATTTCAGCTTAATGAAAAGCTGAAATGGCAGCAAATGCAAAACATTAAAAATGTCGAAACAGAAAAGTACCTATATGTTTTGCACTTTAACGGTTGACGATACGACCTTTTTTACGAAGCTCATCCAGATATTGCTTGCTGAGCTGATCGGCCTTTTGTTCTTGGCCTTTGGCTGATTGGGTGCCTTCAAGCGAGAAAACCAACTGAGCCACACGGTCATCTGACACTTTTCGTGTCGAACAGACAGCCAAAAACTCAACGCCTTTTTCAGTATCATGCGGTTTTGTCGTGCTGCCAACCGATGCTGCTTTGACGTCTTTTTCCCACTCGCCCGGCAATTGTGGTTCCAGAATGCGGCCAAGATCACGCACTGTCACGTCCAGCATACCTTTGGCTTGGCTACGGGTTGTCTCGCAGCTTTTAAAACGGGAACGTAATGTATTAGCATCCTGACGACGCTTGGCGATTAATGCAGGTGAACGCTTGGATGACGGGACCACAAAAATAACCTGCTGCAGATGATATTCCGTTGCAACAGGTTTGCGTCCTCCGTCTTTCAACATACGTTGAACAGCATCCTCTTCGGAGATAATACCTTCTTCACGGAAACGGGAGCTGATCAGGCGCCCCCAACCCATCTGCACCATAATATATGTTTTAAAGTGCTCAGGCGTGATACCAGCTTGATTCATCATCTGGTTCATCTGAGCGACGCTCATCCGGTTGTTAGACGCAAAATTAGCGTAAGCAGCATTAACTTCTTGCGGTGAAATAACAATGCCGCGTGTTTTCATTTCAACACGCTTTAGCATTTCATCGGTCAGTTCTTGTCGTGCCTGACTGGTGAGATTACCTTTTTTGCCTTGTACTTTTAAGAAAGCCGCACGTTTTTGGATGTCTCCGGAGGTAATGGCATTACTGTTGACAATGACTTTTACCTCGGTGCCTGAAGCTGCACTCGCCGGTTGGATGGCAGTTAAGGCGCCAACAGCAGTCAGGCAGATCGCTGCGCTGAAGAAAGATGCAATTATTGGCTTCTTAAAAATCATAACATATTTCCCAGGTCTTTCGCTGATTTTTCAGCGACTAGATAGAGTTCACCATTCACTGGATCAAATTTTGGTTACTTTATAGCGAAACCGATGCGGCGAAACAATGACGTCACCGTGAAGATGAATAAAAAGTTTAATGAGCGCCATAATGCAATGGCCTGTCATGGTTTTACAACAGGCCATTTGCCATTTTGCTGGTTCCGCCGAAATCGCCCAATGTACGGAAGGTAATATTAAAACCGATACTATGGGATGGCTTGCTTGCCTGTGACAGACCATTCGTGCTTGGAGGAGTACGCGACTGGCTATAAGTCATCGCATAGCTAAAGCATTCATCATCATAAGCAAGACCGGCAGAAGCACGCACTAATGTGCTCGATACCAACTCATATGTGCCACGTCCAAACATACGCCAGTTTTCGTTCAGTTTTGTTGATGCTGACATTGTCAGCTCTTGACGATCATCAATATAACCATAATTCGGTTGGGCAGCGATAAAAGCATAGCGCGCACCAATTGTCAGGCGTGACCAGCTCTGCTGTGCTTCAATTTCGCCGCGCTCCAGCGAGAAATCTTTGCGATTAAATCTGCCGCGCGCGGCAAGATTGAAGCCTTCACTATTTGAAAGTCCGAGCATGGCCACATAATCAGAGCTTCGGTGCTCCAAGCCGGATTCAGCACCGACATTGACAAAGTCATGCGTTGCGAATGAGTTCAGGCCGCCCAACTGAAAGGACTGACCTGCAAGACCATAAACGCCCCATCCATTATTCAGATTGCCGGAATAACGTAAGCCAAGGTTGGCACGGGTACCGCCTTCAACGCGGTCATAGCCGGAAAATTTGTCCCGTTCAAACAGGTTGGTTGCGTCAAAAACAAAGCTTTGCGCATCTTCATTTGGCATTTCACCGGCGTAAGCTTCGTTATTGCGTACAAAAATCTGAGCGGTAGGCTCAATGATATGAGTGCTGCTGGTGGACGAGAAAAGAATCGGCCAACGCACTTCCATCCCAGCGGTAGCCATGGCACGGAAAGCTTGCGAGCGGGTTACATCAATTGAGTTGCTGTTGATGCCGATTGCATCGCCGCGCAACGCTAGAATTGGTGTAATGACCAAACCTTGTGGCGTGATGAAACTGCGCTTCCATTCCGCTTCTGATGTAAAGCGTGCATTTGTACCGCTTGCACCAGGTACGCGGTAATTGTCGGCACCAAATGAGATTTTATTAGATTGATTGTCGTATTGGTTTTTACGGTAGAGAATCTGCAAATTATTGGTGATACTGAATTCGCCGCCATAAACTGCATCTGGCGCTATATATAAGTGATCCAGACTAGGGAAAACCCAAGGCTGTTTGGATGAGACTTCCCTCGGGTTCGAAGAAAGAAGATCTTCCTGCACGTCGAAGCGATAAAAATTTAAGTCGAAGTAGCTACGTTCACCAAGGCCAGTAAGGTAAATTTTCGAAGTTTGCGTTTTTGCAGAATAGCCTTCGATACTATAGGTGCGACTGAAGTTTTTATCGCTCTGAGCCATTACATCCCAGCCGTATTTCCAGCGGGAGTTAATTTCGAAATCACCTTTGGATGCGATCATACCGCGATCGGTATTGTTGGCATCGGTTGTGTTCGAATTAAATTTATCTGAACTGAGCTGATGAATACCTGCGATACGCAAGTTATAGCTGCCACTCTCAAGACGATGGCGCCATTCAGCCTCAGTTAAAAAACCTTGCTTTGTGTAGCCGGTGGTGGAGACCGTCAGATCATAGTTTGGTGCCAGATTCCAGAAATAGGATGCTTTCACACCAAAGCCGAGTTTATCTCTATAGGCAAAGCCTGGAAATAAGAAACCGCTTTTACGTTTTACACTCGGATCAGCTATCTCAAAGGCTGGCAAAAATGCAATCGGCATACCGAAAAGTTCGAATTGTCCGCGTTCGAAACGAACTGTCTTACGTGCACCATTCCAGATGATTTTGCGGGCTTTGATTTGCCACAGCACAGGTTTGTCAGGATTTTTAGTGCAGGCCTGACAAGCTGTGTAAATACCATTATTGAATGTGGTAATTTCACCACCACTGCGCTCGGCACTTTCGGCAACAAAGCGTGTGTCATCTGTCGTCTCGACGCGCAAGCCGTTCACAAAGCCGTCGCGGAAATCATCAGTGACATCAATTTCATCAGTGTAAATCGTATTACCGTCTTTTTCGACAATTTGCACATTGCCGGATGCGGTCATACGATTGGTTTGACGATTATAAGTGACTTTGTCAGCGACGAGGCGGTTGCCGTCATATTCGATTTGCACGGCACCTTGAGCCACGACAGTTTGCACATCGCGATCATAAACCAGTTCGTCTGCCTGTAATAACATACGGGCATCCGGATTGGTTTTGAAGCCGTCTTCCAAGCTGCTTTGTGCCAAAACGGGGGAAGTGGTCGCAGCAAAGGGCACAATGCTTAACAAGCACGCAATAGCAGTCCCGCGAACGAGCTGTGAGAATATATTTGGCAAAATTAAGCGTGCTTTACTCAAACTCACTAACCATCCTCCTTATGTAGCAAAAAGGAGACCCCGAAAAATGTAGCGATAACAACCGGTACCCATGCTGCCACAAAAGGCGGCACGAATCCGGCATTACCGAACGCCTTTACTAAAACCGTAACCACATAAAGCACGAAGCCGGCCATGACGCCACCCAGAATCATCGTTCCCGACTGACCAAAACGCACAAA
Organism: Paenochrobactrum sp. BZR 201-1; assembly: GCF_044987585.2. NCBI lineage: Bacteria > Pseudomonadati > Pseudomonadota > Alphaproteobacteria > Hyphomicrobiales > Brucellaceae > Paenochrobactrum > Paenochrobactrum sp. BZR 201-1. The sequence continues at coordinate 54,671 of NZ_JBJDRZ020000006.1, forward strand.
TTTGAGGGAAACCGTTGCTGCAATCAAAGTCATTGCCATTAAAAGAGCAGGTAAAGCCAGCAAAGACTGGAATTGCATGTCAAAAGCATTGGCTGAATAGCCGAATGAACGGGCCACTTTAATTGTGTGGGGAAGTTGGAGAAAGGGAATCGTTTCAGGGGATGCCAGCTTTTCCTGAACGAATTCAGGCCGCAACTGCGTGGGTATCTCGATTGATTTATACTGAACCGGCTCTTCTGCCAGTGCAAAACGTGTAACATCAGTGAGCTGCCAGACGCCGGGTTTCAAATCAGCTTGTCTGGCATCAAAGCGTTCTTTGATGCTCTTGTCGTCATTAAATGTAATGAAGGTAGCATCGGCCAAAGTCGCACCCTGATTAAGGATGGATTTGGCTCCGACAATGGTTTCACCTTCATCAGTCTTTTGGCGCAGCCACGGATCACGTAAAGCGGAGACTGCTGTAACTTTACCGGTTTTCCATGATGCTGCAATTTCTTCGGCTTTGTTGAAGCCGTAAGCTGAGAGCGGATTGACGATGAAAATCGTGCCCAGACCGAACAGGAAAGCACCAAAACAGGCCGGCAACAGAAATTGCCATGCAGAGACACCAACAGAACGCGCAACCACCAATTCGTAGCGGCGATTAAGCGAGATAAGTGTTGCCATTGCGGAAAACAGAGCGACAAATGGGATCATTTGCTGCATTAAAAACGGAATGCGCAATGCTGAAACCACAAAAGCCTGCGTGACTGAATAATTCGGCAGGCTTGACATGCGGTTGGCATTTTCGGTGAAATCCAACAAGAGGGCGAGCGAAAAGATACCCAGCAAAAAATAGAAGGTGATGCGCACATAACGCATGAAGAAATAACGGGCGAGCGTCCAGCCGATCATTGCGCGCCTCCATTTTTATATTTTGCAGTGCCATCAAATCTTGAGCGCAGATTTTGGAAAAGCGAGAAGATTGTGCTGAAAATTGTATTCAACGGTTTGGCAATTGCATCAGGTAATCCCAATCTGCGGCCACTGATGAGCAGATAGGCGCAGATAAGCATAGTACCAATTGGTACTATATACGTGATTTTAATATACGATGCTTCTTTTGAAGAGCCTTCGGTGAAATAATAGCCAACCCAGTAAACGATCAATGCCAGCGTGATTGCGGAAAAGGACGCTGAAATCCGTGCTTCACGGTGTGAGCGTGAATCACCGGCAAAAACCAGAGCGATAAAGGCAAAAACCAAAGGATAAAGCCATTTTGTGAAGCGGCTGTGCAATTCGGATTTATAGGAAAGCGGGCGTGTTTGCACCGACGGATCATTGGCGTCCGGATTAAGCAAATAAGCTAATGGACGATCTTTGGCATAATAGCTGACATCATCACCGCCATCGGTAAATTGGCTCATATCGAAAGAATAAGAATCGAACTTGATAATAGAAACATTACCGGTGCTGATATCGCGGCGCTGTACTTCGCCTTGTTTCATCAAGATGATGTCTTGTGTGCCATTATTGGCTATCACACCGTCAGCCGCATAATAGATCAGGTCAATCTGAGGGTCGCGGCTGTCAGCGATGAATAATCCGCCAATACCGCCATCCGGTTTGCGCTCGGCAATTTGCACATAAAGATTATCACTGACTTTGCGGAAGGTGCCTTCCTGAATGATCACATTCAGCATGTCGGAACCGGCTTCGGCCAGCATGGCGCGCATATTCATGCGCGAATACGGATCAACGAAATTTGAGATCACGAAGGAAGACATGGAAACAAGTAACGCCAGCAATAAGATCGGACGGACAATGGCTGCACGGGATGCGCCGGATGCGTTGATAACAACGAGCTCCGAATCCTGATTCATGGTTGAAAGCGTCTGTGTGATCGCAATAATCAGCGCAAAAGGCAGCACGATCGGAATAGCTGCGGGCAATAAAAGCGAACTGAATTTGAGAATAGCTGAAAGCGATTGTCCGCTGGTCGTCAAAAAATCAATGCGTTTCAGAATTTGTACAATCCAAGTAATGCCGACTGTCGAGCCAAGCACCGCCAGAAACATAATCGCAACACGGCGAAGGATATACCATTCTATCAATCGCATGTTTTGCGTTTACATCCTGATCTTAAAAACGAAGAGATGAGGTAGACTCAAACTCTCAATATAGGGGAACCTAGATTGTTACCAATTTAGTCGTAAATCATTTTGGCTAAAATTAACCGAATAAAACTGGTTAACCAAGCGTTAATTCAGTAATTGACAATTAATGCTATCAATTAAATGTTTAGGCCTGTTGTTCATCGCTTTGCTGTCATAGATATAGAATATGCTGATGAAAGTTTTCATGCTTACCGGAGTTAATAATGTCTAAGCGTCCTTCTATTCAATTTTCCGATTTTACAGCGCCCGCAAGTGGTGCATCTGTCGTACTGGTAGCTAAAGGCGGGGGCTTTGCTGAAGAGGCGGCATCATTTGCCGGTGGTGCGGAGAAAATCCGCAAGCTGATCGAAATTTCCGGTTTTAACGGTAAACTCGGGACTACCGCAGAGGCTATCAGCACTGAAGATGGCGGCATCGAACGCCTGATTCTGGTTGGTGTTGGCAAGATCGAGAAGCTCGGCAATGATGATTGGGTGCGCATTGGTGGTGCTGCATTCTCAAAAATCGGCAAATCAACGCAGGTTGCGGTTGCTCTGGCATTGCCTGAACAGACTATTGCAGATGATGAAGCGGCCGATTTTGCACTTGGTATGCTGCTGCGCTCTTATGAGTTTGATAAATATAAAACCAAAAAAGACGACAAAGACGGTGCCAAGAAACAGGCTGCTGCCACTGTTAAAATCAGTGTTGCATCACCTGACACTGCAAAAGCTGCCTATAAAACCGCTGAAGCTATTGCCGCTGGTGTGATTCAGGCGCGTGATCTGGTTAATGAACCAGCCAATATTCTGGGCCCTGTCGAATTTGCAGATGAAGCAGCCAAGCTTGAAAAACTCGGCGTGAAAATTGAAGTTCTCGGCGAAAAAGAACTGAAAAAACTAGGTATGGGTGCATTGCTCGGTGTCGCTCAGGGTTCCGTTCGCCCGCCACGCGTTGTTGTGATGCAGTGGAATGGCGGTAAAGCCAAAGACAAACCAGTGGCCTTCGTCGGTAAAGGTGTTGTTTTCGATACCGGTGGTATTTCCATCAAGCCTGCCCTTAATATGGAAGAAATGAAAGGTGACATGGGCGGTGCTGCTGCTGTGACCGGCTTGATGCGGGCACTTGCTGGCCGTAAGGCCAATGTCAATGTGGTTGGCGTGATCGGCCTTGTCGAAAATATGCCGGATGGCAATGCACAGCGTCCGGGCGATATCGTCACCACCATGTCTGGTCAGACGATTGAAGTGATCAACACCGATGCTGAAGGTCGTCTGGTCTTGGCCGATGCGCTTCATTACACCGCAGATCGCTTCAAGCCGCAAATCATGATCAATCTGGCGACATTGACGGGTGCGGTTATGGTGGCGCTCGGTGTCTATAATGCTGGCCTGTTCTCCAATGATGATGAACTGGCAGATCAGCTTTATGATGCAGGTGTGGCATCAGGTGAAAAGGTGTGGCGTCTGCCGCTGGGTAAAGAATACGACAAGATGATCGATTCGACTTTTGCCGATATGAAGAACTCTTGCGGTCGTTTGGCTGGCTCTATTACTGCGGCTCAGTTCCTGAAGCGCTTTGTTGGCGATACGCCTTGGGCACATCTGGATATTGCCGGTACAGCTATGGGTTCACCAGCCACTGAATACAGCCAAAGCTGGGCTTCTGGCTTCGGCGTTCGTTTGCTGGATCGTTTGGTGCGTGACCATTACGAAGCATAAGCTTTTTTATTGAAAGAACCAGATTGCAAGCGGGTCGGATTTTTTCGGCCCGCTTTTTTATGTTCCTTGTTCTAATTCACAGTAAAGTGCAAAAAATAGGGGGTGTTTTTAAGGGGGATTGCTTTATAGAATATTGCTAAATCTTTTTAATAAGGCAGGAACACTCGTGCAGGCTTCTTATCCGTCGCGTCAATTTATCTTGATTACATTTGTCTTGATGCTTGTGAATGCAATCTTTTTTTATTCCATTCTGGATCCTGAAAATATTGATTTTCAGATGAGTGAAGAAGGTTTGCTGGAGCAGGTACAAAATGTCTATCTGGCTTTGGCAGCCGTTGCTTTTTTAATTGGTGGCCTGAGACATCATGCCGAAAAACGCATGTTTTATATTGCGATGTCATGGTTGATGGTGTTGTTTTTCTTCCGCGAAATGGTGGTTGAGCCTCATGGTCCAATTAGCTCTTATATTCATTCACACCAGTTCCGTTGGCATGAAGCTATCGTCACAGTCATTTTTGCAGCGATTTACGTTTGGCGCTGTCCTTCTTATGTCAAGCCGGTGATGCAATATGTGCTGAGCCCAAAATGCTGGCCTTATTATTTTGCTGCATTTTTGCTGGTGATGGGCGAAGTTTTTGAACGTCAGACACAGTGGTATTATAACCAGTTTTTTGAAGAATTGAGCGAATGTCTTGGTTATGTGATTTTGCTTGTTCTGGGCGTGTGCAGTATCTTGAGTGCAAAAGCGCAACACAATAACTGAATCACATTATAAAATAATTTCAATAAATTATTGAAATATATAGCATTATTAAAATTAGTAATTTTAAAGGCAGCGCTGTTTTTTACAGCGCTGCCTTTAAGTTTAAGCGTGAAAATTGCCATCTATCAGTCAGCATTCATCAACTGCCTTGCAACTGCAAGGCTCGCATGGCAAAGCTGGTATTCGTGATTTTCGAAAAACAAGTATCCGGAATTTATGGCTGAAATCCTGTTTTACCACTTAACTGAATCAACTCTTGATGAAGCATTGCCCGGTTTAGTGGAACGTTCGCTTGGCCGTGGCTGGCGGGTTACCATTCAAGGCATCAGCCGTGAGCGGTTGGAGGTCATCGATAATCTTTTGTGGACATGTTCCGATGTTTCGTTTTTGGCGCATGGTTTTGAAGATGATGAGCTTGCAGCAGAGCAGCCGATTTTATTGACACTGAGCGACAATAATCAAAATAATTCAACGGTACGTTTTTTAGTTGAAGGCGCGGAACTCAACGATGTTTCGGCTTATGAGCGTCTGGTCGTTATGTTCGATGGCCACAATCAGGAACAGCTTGAAAAAGCACGACAACAGTGGAAAACTTTTAAAACGGGTGATCACCAACTGACTTATTGGCAACAAAATGCCGATAAACGCTGGGAACGCAAAGCATGATGCGCGCTTTTTTTATTGCACTTATTGTTGGCGGATTAGGTATTGGTTTTGCCTATCCGTGGTATGTCAGTCATTTTACTGGCAGTGATATTAATCGCTGGGTGATGTTGGAAGGTGTAGGCCAACCTCTCCAAACACCAAAGGTGCATTTGTCGCAAGATGACGCGCCGGTGCGGATCTTTGTAGATATGACACCGCTTGAAAGTGAGGCAGCAGACCAGCAGCGCTCAACTGTTCGTCTGGCGGTCAGCCGTGACGGACACCCGTTAATGTCGGAAGTTCTTTCTTATCAGCGCATTGCAGGTGAAAAGCCATCTAATCATGAAGCTAACAAGCCCATGCGCGCGAGCGCGGGTGACATCAATCCGGTGATTACAGGTGAATATACATTCAGCGTGGCACCTGCCGATGTGGAGGAGTTGCATATTGGCAAAATTGAACTGGTTTTGCGCCGTGCTGCCAAACCGGTCAATGATAATCTTATCTCTGCCGGACTGATTGCCGTTGTGCTTGGTGTCTATGGTTTGGTGCGTGGCCGGCTCTATCGTCGCAAGATTTAAAATCTGATTTTAAAAACGCAGGCTTTTAAGTGCCTGCGTTTTTTTGTCTGATATGAACCGTTCAATCAGCCAATGCTTCTTCATATTTGGCTGAAAGTTCAAGCCAAATATCTTCAGCGCCCGCCAGTTTCACACGGTGTTCATTGATCTGTTTGGTCAGCTCAACCGATTTTTGTGGTTCTTTTTCGTAAAGTGCCGGATCTTCCAGTTTCTCTGTCAGAGATTGAATCTCTTTCTGCAGTTTTTGCATCAAGGCTTCGGAATCTTTGACTTTTTTCAACAAAGGCTTCAGCGCATCGCGCTTTTGTGCTGCCAGTTTGCGCTGGTCTGCTTTGCTGATTTTCGGGCCTTCCTCTTGTGTAATCTCTGACGAAGTTTGACCAGAATTTTTAGCATCAGCCAGAACCAGTGCACGATATTCGTCCAAGTCGCCTTCAAAGGGTTTGACGGTGCCGTTACGCACCAGCCACAGACGTTCCATCGTTGCTTCAATGAGGTGGCGATCATGCGCAATCAGGATAACAGCACCTTTAAAGCTGTTGAGTGCATGCACCAGCTCCTCACGACTGTCGATGTCAAGATGGTTGGTCGGTTCGTCAAGGATGAGCAGGTTAGGGCCGTCAAAGGTGGCAAGCCCCATCAACAGGCGTGCTTTTTCACCACCGGAGAGATCTTTAGCGGGGGTGAGCATTTTCTCGGTTGAAAGCCCCATACGCGCAACACGTGAACGTACTTTGGCTTCCGGTTCACCAGACATTAGTCTGCGCACATGTTCGATGGCATTATCTTCCGGCACCAGATCGTCCAACTGATGTTGGGCGAAGAATGCTACTTTCAGGTTTGGCGATAAAGTCAGCGTACCTGTTTCTGCGTCCAACCGTCCACCGATCAGCTTGGCAAGAGTCGATTTACCATTACCATTGGAACCAAGCAGTGCAATGCGGTCATCATTATCGATGCGCAAGGTGAGATTTTGCAAAATCGGCTGGCCCGGCTGATAGCCGACATTGGCTTGTTCAAGCGCAATGATCGGCGAAGCTGCTTTCTTTTCTGCATCGGGAAAAGTAAATGGCTGCACGTTGGTTTCCACATAAAGCTCAATGGGCTTGAGCTTTTCCAATGCTTTCAGGCGTGATTGAGCTTGGCGTGCTTTCGAAGCCTTGGCGCGGAAACGATCAACAAAAGCTTCCATATGCTTGCGGTGATGTTCCTGCTTCACATGGGCTTTTTGCTGCAATTCCAGCATTTCCAAGCGCTGACGTTCAAACTGGTCATAGTTACCGCGCCAGAAAGTGAGCTTCTTCTGGTCGAGATGCATAATCGAGTTGACTGCGGAATTCAGAAGGTCGCGATCGTGACTGATGATGATGACAGTGTGCGGATAACGGCGCACATAATCAATCAACCACAACACACCTTCCAGATCGAGATAGTTGGTCGGTTCGTCAAGCAGTAATAGATCAGGCTCTGAGAAGAGAACTGCGGCAAGAGCCACACGCATACGCCAACCACCGGAGAAGGATGAGGCAGGGCGACGCTGTGCTTCTGCATCAAAGCCAAGACCGGCAAGAATAGCACCTGCACGGGCTTCGGCAGAGTGGGCATCAATATCGGCAAGGCGAATATGAATTTCAGCGATACGTTCCGGATCGGTGGCCGTTTCCGCTTCTGCTAATAATTGCGTGCGCTCTATATCGGCTTTCAGCACAATGTCGATCAACGGCTCTTCTGTGCCCGGAGCTTCCTGCGCCACCTGACCAATGCGTGTTTGTTTGGGCATCGAGATACTGCCGGTTTCTACCGCCAGATCATTGGTGATTGCACGAAAAAGGGTTGACTTGCCAGTACCGTTACGGCCGACAAATCCGGTTTTGGAACCGGCAGGCAATGTCACGCTGGCGTGGTCAATCAGCAGGCGGCCTGCAATGCGGATGGATATGTCGTTTAGAATAAGCATAATAATAAGCGCTTTCGCATGACAGGAGGCCTGTTAGCAAGTGGGATTAAGTGTTGGTAGCGTAAAATGATAGTGAGGCAGGTGGATTCTGTGACTTTTAAATGAAACTTCTCATAGCTTGTGCCGTCAGCTCTTGGCATTTGGGTCGCAGCCGTTTATGAGAACATCACTCATCATTTCTCTTTATACAAGGTTTTTGAAATGGCAATTGAACGTACATTCTCTATGATCAAACCAGATGCAACCAAACGCAATCTGACCGGTGCTATCACCGCCAAGCTTGAAGAAGCTGGTCTGCGTGTTGTTGCATCCAAACGCGTTTGGATGAGCCGCCGCGAAGCTGAAGGCTTCTACGCTGTGCACAAAGAACGTCCTTTCTTTGGTGAACTGGTTGATTCAATGACTTCCGGCCCGACCATCGTTCAGGTTTTGGAAGGCGAAGGCGCCATCCTGAAAAACCGTGAAGTCATGGGCGCAACCAATCCGGCCGATGCAGCTGAAGGCACAATCCGTAAAACTTTCGCACTCTCAATCGGCGAAAACTCAGTTCACGGTTCAGATGCTCCTGAAACAGCAGCAATCGAAATCGCTTACTGGTTCTCCGGTACAGAAATCGTTGGCTAAAGCATGTCTCCCAAAAGTGGGCACCGGTTTTGGGATAAAGACATGGGTAAAAACAAGCTGTTAGAGTAAGCGCAGTGGATAAGATAAAGTGCGACACGCTCTAATTGAAGTTGGCCTCGATTGATTGAGGCCAATCTTAGCTTACATTTATATCAAAAGGCCGGATCATTGATCCGGCCTTTTGATTATATTTCAATTGAATTTACATGTTGGGTGCAAGGATCGCGATTTTCTCGTCCTGTTCATTGAGCAGTACGAGTTTGCCCATTTCGATTTTATAACGTCTGGTATTGGCCAGTACATCAAAGAACTTGCGTTCCTGATCCATCAGGGCAGGCGGGCACATCATAAACGTACTGCCCATTTGACCAAAGCTCAGCTTATCTTCACTGATTTCAACCGAGCCAAAATAACGGTTGCAGCTGCCGGAGCCATTGACGCTGCCATCTTCCTGAACCGTTAGTGTGGTTTGTGCATTGTCGATGACGCCTGCATTTTGTAGATCCTCTGCCAGCCATTCTTTGCCAAACAAACCTGTTGCTTCGTCAGACGCTTCACTGCGGCCAACCATCACAACCTGAATGTCATATTGGGATTGCAGTTTTTCAGGATCAAAGCTGTGGCGGGTGTCATTGACAAACCACAATGTGTCACCGGCAGAAATTCTCGCCTGCAGCGCATATGTATGGTTGGCTTCTAACTTGCTGCTGTCATAATCGATAGAATAAGGGATCGGCGGTCCGCTGATTGAATCAATCGTAACATCACCAATGATTTTGGCCGGCGCATCGGCCAGAGAGACATCGGCAAGTTCGACAATCAGCTTGGCTTCCGGCGGCAGAGCAATGCGTTCAAGATAGATCACATTACCTTTGATAGTTTTTTCTGCGGCGATACTGACGGACGGCATTGAGGTGGTAAACACCATCGTGGCGGCGCCCGTCACAACCAAGCCCATAATAATGGCAGCTGTAACAGCAAAGTTTTTCTTGAAACTGCTTTGCATATTATCACTCAAGCTGAAATTTCCCCGCGTTGAATTATGATTCCATCTTGTTACAGATGGTTAAAGTTCATGTATAAATTATGGCAGAGCAAGTTTTACCGCCATAAAATTAATCATAATCGCATTTTATTTAAAATAGTCTTGCAATATTATTTTTCCCAGCGCTTCTGCGCTTGTTCGTCGCAGGCTTTGGACGTAACCCATTCGCCATCAATACCATTTTTTAAATGTTCTTTTTTCCAAAATGGCGCATTTGTCTTCATATAATCCATTAAAAAGCTTGCAGCTTCAAATGCAGCTTTACGATGACGCGAAGCGGTTAAAACCAGCACAATATTTTCACCCGGTTTAATCAGTCCGAAGCGATGGATAATTCGTACTGCATTAAGCTCAAAGCGCTCAAAGGCATTGGATGCTATTTTTTTAATTTGAGCATCAGCCATAGAGGCATAATGTTCAAGCTCTAAAGCTTCAAGGCGTCCGCTTTCGTCGCGGCACAGACCGGTAAACGCCACGACAGCGCCGATATTTTTATTCTGTCCCAACAATTTCTGCTGTTCTTCAGCAATGTCGAAATTATCATGTTGAATAGAAATATGGATAGGGTCAACCATATCATCCACCAGTCATCGGTGGGAAGATCGCGATCGCATCTCCATCCTTGATGATACTATCCGCCTCTGCATGTTCATGGTTAATCGCGGTGCGCACAACATCTTCTGCTTCCAAAGCATAAGCGTAATTTTCGCCAAGCTGTTGCAAGTGGTTGAGCAGTCCACCAATCGTTGTCACGCTATCAGGCAGGGTAATTGTTTCTGCTTCCCTGCCGATCCGTTCACGCACCCATGCGAAATAGACGAGGCTGACTTCCATAATGCTAGTCAATCATATGTTTGAGGCCGGCTTTGAAATAATCCCAACCGGTATAAAGGGTCAAAACAGCTGAAATCCAGAGCAAAGTGATGCCGATTTCGGTGGTATAGGGTAGAATTTTGTCACCTGCCGGACCTGCCAGCAAAAAGGCAAGCGCAATCATCTGTGTCGTGGTTTTCCACTTTGCCAATTGCGAAACCGGAACGCTGACTTTGAGTTCAGCCAGATATTCACGCAAACCCGACACCAGAATTTCACGACAGAGAATGATGATTGCCGCCCACAGGCTCCACCCTGCAATGGTGCGGGCAGGGTCGGCCGCAAGCAGCAACAAACAGGTGGAAACCAGCAATTTATCAGCAATCGGGTCGAGCATGCGGCCGATTGTCGAAGTTTGCTTCCATGCACGTGCCAGATAGCCGTCAAAAAAGTCGGTGATACTCGCAGCGATAAAAATGGCAAGAGCGCTCCAGCGGGCAAAATCGCTTGAATGCAAACGTCCTTCAATGAAAAAACATAAAGCCACAAGGGGAACCGCTACGATCCGCCCGTATGTCAGTATGTTGGGAAGGGAAAATGCATTCTTACTCATAGATACCGCCACACCCATTCAAATTACATCCGCAGGGATATGATAGAAATCAACAACCGCTTCAGTCTTGTCTCATTATTTCATGACATTAGCATGATTTGTTAAAGAACCGATAGATCTACATTCTAAAATGCCGCACCTTATTCATTTCTAAAGTGATCATAAATCTGTTTCGCCATCGATTCGGAGATGCCGTCAATCTGCATCAGATCAGAAAGAGCAGCGCCCGCTACAGCTTTGGCAGTTCCGAAGTGATGAAGCAAGGCACGTTTTCGTGCGGGGCCAATTCCGGCGATTTCATCGAGCGGATTTTTTACAAAAGCATTCTTGCGTTTGGTACGATGGGTACCGATCGCGAAACGGTGCGCTTCATCGCGCATGCGTTGAATGAAGTAAAGCACAGGATCGCGAGGCGGCAGAGTGAAATCGGGTTTGCCCTCAACAAAGAATCTTTCACGCCCGGCATCGCGGTCAACACCCTTGGCAATACCAATGGCAGTGACCTGATCGGCAATGCCTATTTGTTGCAATATTTGCCGCACAGCGCCGACTTGGCCCTGACCACCATCAATCAGGATTAAATCAGGCCATGCCGGAAAACTGTCCGTTACACTTTCAAGTAATTCTTCTTCGGAGGAATTGGTCGCAACATCTTCTTTTGCATCGCGCAACCCATGTTCTTTCACCAGCCTGCTGAAACGACGCTCGACCACCTCGCGCATCATGCCGAAGTCATCGCCCGGTGTGATGTCGGTCGAGCGGATATTAAATTTGCGATATTGGTTTTTTACAAAACCTTCAGGCCCCGCAACAATCATGCCGCCCACTGCATTGGTACCCATGATGTGGGAATTGTCATAAACTTCGATACGGCGCGGCACATTGGGTAGCTCGAATGTTTCGGCAAGTGCTTTCAGCAAGCGTGCTTGTGAAGAGGTTTCTGCTAAACGGCGCCCTAAAGCATCACGCGCATTGGTGAAGGCATGGTCAACCATATCTTTCTTTTCGCCACGCTGGGGCACATTGATATAGACCCTGTGGCCGGAACTGGCCGAGAGAGCCTCTTCGATCAATGCTTGTTCTTCCACTTCTTCCGAAAGCAAAATGAGTTTTGGGCAAGGCTTGTCGGCATAAAACTGCGAGAGAAAAGCCCCAAGCACTTCTGCTGAAGATAAAGATATATCAGCTTTGGGAAAATAGCTCCGGTTGCCCCAATTCTGGCCGGTACGGAAGAAAAACACCTGAATACAGGTCATGCCGCCAGCCTGATGAATGGCAAAGACATCGGCTTCTTCTACCGTTTGCGGATTGATGCCTTGATGGGATTGCACATGTGAAAGCGCTGCCAGACGGTCACGATAAACAGCGGCATGTTCGAAGTCGAGCTCTTCGGAGGCTTTTTGCATAGCTTCGGAGAGATGTTTTTTTACAGCCTGACTTTTGCCCGATAAGAATGACTTGGCTTCGCGCACCAGCTCCTGATAATCATCATCGGAAATTTCATGAGTGCAAGGGCCTGCACAACGCTTGATTTGATGAAGCAGGCAAGGACGGCTGCGATTCTCCAAAAATGAATCAGTGCAAGTGCGCAGCAAAAAAGCACGTTGCATGGCATTGATTGTGCGTGTCACCGCGGTAGCCGAGGCAAAGGGGCCAAAGTAATTGCCGTCTTTGGAACGTGCGCCACGGTGTTTGAAAATGCCGGGTGCGCGATGATTGTTGGAAATCATGATGTAAGGGAATGATTTATCATCCCGCATCAGCACATTATAGCGCGGGCGCAAACGTTTGATCAGATTGGCTTCTAAAAGAAGCGCCTCTGTTTCAGTGCGGGTGACCACAAATTCCATCGTCACGGTTTCATGAATCATCCGTGCAATGCGGTTGGTATGACCGGTCGGGCGGGTATAATTAACAACGCGTTTTTTTAAATTTCGTGCTTTGCCAACATAAAGTACATCGCCGTCTTTATTGAACATGCGATAGACACCCGGATCATTGGGTAGTCTTTTGACAAATTCGCTGATGATATCCGCACCGGTCAAACCGGCGGCAATGCCGTCATTTTCTTGTAAAGCAGAAGCCCAAACGATCGCATCAATGGCAGCGGTTGTGACAGGATCAGCCGCAATTGCCGGCGAGTTGTCGTCGCGTTCATCCAAATCCTGTGGGGGCAGATCTTGGAAAGAATTTTTCATTCATTAATGCCTGCAATATCGGGCGTTTCCCATGCGAGGTGCTGGCCGCCATCAAGGCAAATCATCTGACCCGTCACGGATTTCAAATCCCATAAAGTTCTGATCGCTTTTCCGAATTCACACAAATCCGGTGCGCGTTTTAATAAAATATGCTCCACTTGTTGTTCAAAATCCTGCGGGTCTTGTCGTTCGCTTGGTAGAGTAGGCCCCGGTGAAACGGCGTTGACACGAATGCGTGGGTTCAGGCTTTGTGCAAGCGTGCGCGTTGCTGTCCATAAAGCGGATTTGGACAATGTGTAAGAGTAAAATTGCGGATTAAGTTTCAATACACGTTGGTCGATTATATTGACAATCATGCCACACTGATCGGCAGGTAAAATCGCAGCCATGGTTTCAGCCAAAAATACCGGTGCCTTCACATGCACCATAAAATGACGATCCCATAGCTCTTCATCAAGATGGCCAATCTGATCATTTTCAAAATGAGACGCATTATTGACAAGAATACCGACAGCACCGAAAGGCTTCGCAGCTTTTTCCATCAAGCCCTGAACATCTGACATCTTGGTGAGATCAGCCTGAACAATGGCGGCTCGACCGCCTCGTGCCAATATTTCATTTTTAAGCAGTTCAGCGTCATCGACAGAATCATTACAGTGAATAATGACCGGAAAATTGTGCGCTGCCATGTCTTCAATAATGGCTTTTCCGATGCGGCGTGCGGCTCCGGTCACCAAAACTGGTGGTTTATTGTTATCATGGTCAAAAAATCTGGATAACACGGTAAATAAACCCTTACATTTTCTTGGCGGTCAATTCGGCGATATTAATCAAATATTTACCTAGCACAAATTGGGTCTATAGCGCTATTGTGGTTAAAAATATTCAATGAATTCAGTTGTTTTCAGCAAAGTTTTGCTAGACTCTATATAGTTTTGTTTTCGATGACTTACAAAGGTGTCCGTAATTTCTTTGTTGCTAAAATAACACATCACATTTTAGCCATGTTTTTGTCAGTTTTCCGTCACCAAACGGGGCGCAAGGCGCCTTATTTAAAAACAATGTTACGTTTGTGACAGCGAGCACATGTCGGTTTGGTCGGACATTTTCCCAAGAGAAGATCTTTCGATATCGGGCTCGTCAACGAGTTTATTTATTACCAAGGAGAATGCCATGCGCACTCTTAAATCAATTCTTATTGCTTCTGTTATTGCACTCCCAATCGCTGCTCCGGCACTTGCTGCTGATGCTATCATGGAACAGCCACCTGTTCCTGCACCAGTTGAAGTTGCTCCTCAATATGGTTGGGCTGGCGGTTACACCGGTTTGCACCTCGGTTATGGCTGGAACAAGTTCAAAACCAATGATTCGACTGTAGGCAACATCAAGTCCGACAAGTTCAAAATGGGTGCATTCGCAGGCTGGAACTTCCAGCAGGACAACATCGTATACGGTGTTGAAGGTGATGCAGGCTATTCATGGGCTAAGAAGACCAAAAATGGCATTGAAGCCAAGCAGGGCTTTGACGGCTCGCTCCGTGCGCGTCTTGGTGTAGATATGGGTGTTGTTATGCCATATGTAACCGCTGGTGTTGCCGGTGCGCAGATCAAACTAAGCGATGGTGATAGCAGCAAGAGCAAATTCCGTGCTGGTTGGACTGCCGGTGGTGGTCTTGAAGCCAAGCTGACTGAAAATGTTCTGGGTCGTGTAGAATACCGCTACAGCGACTTCGGCAACAAGACTTACGCTCTGGATTCAGGCAATGTTAAATCCAAGCTGCAGACACATGATGTCCGTCTTGGTATTGCTTACAAGTTCTAATTCTTGAAAAATCAGGATTAGAGAAAAACCGGGCAGGCAACTGTCCGGTTTTTTTATTGAGGCCAGATACTAAAAAGCCCGTTTATTATAAGCTAGAGCATGTCTCCCAAAAGTGGGCACCGGTTTTGGGATAAAGACACGCGTAAAAGCAAAACGCTAGAGCGAGCACAGTGGATACGATTAAGTGCGACACGCTCTAGCTTTAAAAATTACACAGCGCGGGGTAAAAACTCGGCCAATGTCGGATGCAAATCGTTAAAACGTTTTTGCCAACGTTTGAGTTTCGGGTATTTTTTCTCCCAGCGACCTTCAAAGCGTAATGCCAGATAGCTTAAAGCAGCCGCAAGCGCGATATGTCCGCCATGAATGCGCTTGCCGATGAGTGGCGGCGCTTCATTAAGCATTGCGAGGACGCGCTCGGTTTTTTCCCACTGCTTTTCAAGCCAGGGAAGATGAACTTTTTCTTCAGGCCTGAAGCGGCGCTCATAGATTTGTGTAATCAGCACATCGCAAAGACCGTCTGCCAAAGCTTCCAGTTTTTCAGCATCCAGACGTTTGTCGCTTTGCCGCGGAAACAGTTTTGAACCGGTGACGCGGTTGATATATTGGGTGATGCAGCGGCTATCAAAAACCGATTGGCCTTCTTGCGTAATTAGAACCGGAATTTTTCCTAAAGGATTGGCTGAGATCAGATTTTCCGGTGCAACGGATGTATTAACGATGACGCTTTCAAATTCCAAACCGGCATGCTTCGCCGCCATGCGCACTTTTGCACTATAGGGCGAGGTGGGGGAATAAAGGATTTGAATCAAGGCCATATACCTTTTCTTTTTCGTTTAGCGTGTGGCCGGTAACGTGACAGACCGGCTTCGGCATGCAGCACGATCCACCGCTGCACAGGAGCGTAATTGCAGATCTTTCGTCATGCAGATACGCACTTCCTGTAAGTAATTTTTCTTACAGGTGACGGAGATACCATTTTCCTTCATCGCAGGGTTTGCCGCGATAAAAGCTTTCTCGATCAATGACGGATCGACACGGCGCGTTGAGCTCAGATTTTTTAAACTGGGCGGAATGACAATTTTATCAAATGCCTGACGCAAAGTTGAAAAATAATCCTGCTGGTTCAAGCCGGAGCAAGTACCGTGCTTGCGCCATTGATGGCGGATCAGGCCGGCAGAAGGCATAATGTCTTTCAGCTCATTGGCAATCTGACGCGGCACATAATTACGCTGTTTGGCATTACCGCCAATTGCGCAATTTTGCGGATAGCCTGTTTCATTTTGTGGCCATAGACCATGTACCAAAAAACCATCACGCCGATTGATGTTGCATTGGTCGCTATCATTGCCTCTGCCGTCAAGCGTGCAAAAGCTTGGCGACCATGACAGGGAAAGCACATAGAAATCAAAGCCTTGTTGGCTTGATGGCGCGGGCAAACGGTGGTTGTCATTTTGCGCCTTCGGGCGCACCAGTGACCAGTCCGGCTTTAATACGGGCTCTTGTGCCTGTGCAACCGTGCTGCTGAACACTGCTGTACCGATAAGCAAAAGACCGCTTTGAAGAGCGGTCTTGAGATGCCATGGGCAGGATTTGACCTGCTTGAAGCGGCTAAACATGAGGATTAAAGTCCGCGTGCTTTCAGGACGCTGCATGAGGCATTATAGACATACCATTTGTCATAGCCATCAACGCAGAACTCGACATTGGAACCGAGGGTGACAAAGCCTTGTCGCTCTTCAATCAGATACCAAACTTTACGCTGCTGACCATCAGTCATCACCGCTGTTGCATCGCAATAAGTGCGTGCGACCTGCGATGGATTGATTTTTGCTTCAAACCGTTTGAGGCGAATGTCGCCCATTGAGGAAATTGCTGTCATTGGCATATCAGGTACATGTTTGACCTGATAAGCGAAGCCGGAAACAACGCGCTTCAGCACGCTTTGCTGTGAACAGACAGATGCGTCTGTATTTACGGCCGGAGAGGTGGCAAAGTAGTCAGCTGCCTGCACTGGCACGGCGGAAAGCCCGAGGAAAAGCGTCGCAACAGCAGCCGAAGCGGTGCGTGTGAATTTCGTAACACTAAGTTGCATGCCTGACATGTGCAATCCTGTTTTCAAATGTTGCAGGTAAGCATTCACTTAACCTGTCTGACTTTATAAGGAGCGGGCCTGAAAACCCGTTATCAGTTCATTTTGCGGCAGCTTATCAAAATGATCAAGCGCCGTCACCTTCTTTGCGTATCCAGTTTAACCGGTAACCGGCACCTTTATCCTCACACAAAAGTTTTACCAGCATCGGTAAAATGAGTTTTAGTTCCATTTCCAGCACATAAGGCGGATTAACGATGATCATTCCAGTGCCGTCAAGACGCGGTTCAGGCGATGGCGAGCGAATCGATAATTCAACCGCCATGATTTTTTGGATGCCTGTGTCATAAAGCGCTTGATGGAATTTCTTCACTTCACGGTGATCTTTAACCGGATACCAAAGCGCATATGTGCCACTTGAAAACTTCTTGTGTGCTTTGGCCAGATTGATGACAAGGCGATCAAACTCACCACCAATCTCAAACGGCGGATCAACCAATACCACGCCGCGTTTTTCCTTTGGCGGCAGATGGGCGCCCATCGCAAGCCAGCCATCCAGATGGGTGACGCGAACCTGATAATCGCCGTCAAAAAGTTTGGCCAATGTTTTTACATCATTCGGGTGCAGTTCCAGCGCTGATAAACGGTCTTGTTTGCGCAGCAAATGACGGGTCAGCAATGGCGAGCCTGGATAATAACGTATGTCCGATGTGGTATTTTCTGCTTTGACTGCATTGATAAACGGCGCAATCAGCGCACTTGTTTCCGCATCAATCTCATTATTGTCGACAGCTTCCATCAGGTTGAAAATGCCGGATTTCCACTCAATCGTCTTGGCGGCTTCCGGCCCCATTAGATCATAGAGGCCGATACCTGCATGGGTGTCTATCACCCGAAAAGCGGCGTCCTTTAATTTCATATATTCAAGGATGCGCGTCAGGATGATGTGTTTGACTACATCGGCAAAATTTCCAGCGTGATAAGCGTGACGATAATTCATGAAAGTGCTTGTTCCACGGGATAAGATTTTCGGCAAGAGGCGAGTTGCTCAATGACACACTTCAGTGCAAATAAATGTCTTGTTCCTTCGTTTTTTGTGATAGGTCTTGATCTTTTCCGGTTTTAGAGACTGATACCGCTCATGGCACGTCCGTTAGTTACGCAAATTGCTCATTCCGCATGCCCGCATGATTGTCCGTCAACATGTGCGCTTGATGTGGAGCTCTTGGACAATAAAACGATTGGCCGCATTCGGGGATCGAAAGAAAATACTTATACGGCTGGTGTTATCTGCGCCAAGGTGGCGCGTTATGCCGAGCGTGTGCATCATCCGGATCGTTTGAAAAAGCCATTGATTCGAGCCGGTGCCAAAGGCGAAGGCGCATGGAAAGAAGCATCATGGGATGCAGCGCTTGACTTGATCGCCGAGCGGTTCATCAAAGCGGAAGAGCAATATGGCAGCGAAACTGTCTGGCCATATTATTATGCAGGCACCATGGGGCAGGTGCAGCGCGATTCGATCAATCGTTTGCGCCATGCCAAAAAATATTCAAATCAATTTGATAGTTTCTGCACCAATCTGGCGTGGACGGGCTATTTTGCCGGAACCGGTAGTCTGACAGGGCCAGACCCGCGTGAAATGGCCAAATCTGATTGCGTGGTGATCTGGGGCACCAATGCCGCCGCCACGCAGGTTAATGTGATGACCCATGCGACACGCGCGCGTAAAGAGCGTGGTGCTAAAATTGTGGTTATTGATATTTATGCCAATGCCACTGTGCGCCAAGCCGATATGGGCATTGTGCTGAAGCCCGGCACTGACGGTGCTTTTGCCTGTGCGGTGATGCATGTTTTATTTCGCGATAATCTTGCCGATTGGAACTATCTGGTAAAATACACCGATGACCCGAAAGGTTTACAGCAGCATTTGGCATCTAAAACGCCGGAATGGGCAGCGCAAATCACTGGCCTACCGGTTGAAGAAATTGAGGCTTTTGCCCATCTTGTCGGTAAAACAAAAAAGACCTTCTTCCGGTTAGGCTATGGCTTTACCCGCCAGCGTAATGGCTCTGTTGCCATGCATGCGGCACTGTCAATTGCTGCGGTTACGGGTGCCTGGGCACATGAAGGCGGCGGCGCTTTTCATTCAAACTCGGGCATTTTCAAACTGGATAAGGCTGAAATTGAAGGCAAAATCTTTAAAGATACCTCTATCCGATCAATGGATCAGTCAAAAATCGGGCGGATTTTAACCGGCGACAAAGAGGCACTTTATGGCGGTGTGCCTGTAACAGCCATGCTTATTCAAAACACAAATCCGATGAATGTAACGCCGGAACAGCGTTTGGTACGTCAAGGCTTTGCGCGTGAAGACTTATTCACGGTGGTACATGAACAGTTCATGACCGATACTGCAAAAATGGCCGATGTTGTTTTACCCGCAACCACATTTTTGGAGCATGATGATATTTATCGCGGTGGCGGTAATCAGTATTTATTGCTGGGGCCAAAACTGATCGATCCACTGGATGAGGCAAAGCCAAATCTCTATGTTATCAATCAATTGGCCGATCGTTTGGGCGTGGGGCACTTGCCGGGTTTCAATCTCGATGAGCAAACATTGATCAATAATATGAATGCCAAAAGCGCATTTCCTGATTTTGATGGTTTAAAGGAAAAGCGTTTTGTAGATTTGCAGCCGCCTTTTGAGGATGCCCATTATATCAATGGCTTCAAATGGCCGGATGGTAAATTCCGCTTCAAGCCAACTTGGCTGCACAATGCAGCGCCCAATCGACCGCCTGAAAACATGGGGATTCAGGGGCCATATCAGGATTTACCGGAGTGGCCGGATCATTGGGAGGTGATTGAGGTGGCAGATAAAGCGCATCCTTATCGGCTGGCCACATCGCCATCGCATAATTTCCTCAATTCGACATTTACTGAAACACCATCATCTTTGGCCAAAGAAGTTCGCCCGCAATTGCTGATCCATCCGGATGATGCCGCAGATCTTGGCATTGAAAATGGTGAGCGGGTAGAAATTGGTAATATGCGTGGTGAGGTCGTGCTGCATGCGACTTTGCGTTCAGGACAAAAGCGCGGTGTTGTTATTTCTGAAGGTTTGTTTCCAAACTCGGCATTTGAACGCGGCGAGGGCATCAACACACTGACCGGAGCTGATGCTGCCGCACCTTATGGCGGTGCTGCTTTTCATGACACCAAAGTTTGGATCAGAAAATGCGCCTGATTACTTAAAGAAGCAGTTGCATAAAAAAACCTCCGGTGAGCTATCACCGGAGGTTTTTTAAATACTGCTTGTCGGAGTAATAGCTTATTAACCGTTATATTTCAGACGGAAGTTGGTTACGCCAACTGCAAGGTTCAAGCCTTTTTGCCCCTGAAGGGAAATTGGCTGCAGGGAAATGGTCTTCCATGAACCACCGGTCAGGATGTTCGTGCCTGCACCAATGCCGATAGCTGCATTAGCGGATGCACCAACATATGAACCCTTCAATGCGCCTTCAGGGCGAACGGTCGGAGCCCAAACAGCCCAAGCCAACTGACCGCCATTGGTAAAGCCGATGTCGAGACCGATTTTGGTGATCTGGCCGGAATATTGCTCAACTGCCGCACCGCGAGCTGCTGGCTTGAATGTGCATTCCAGTTCCTGACGGCTGCCAATGATAACACCAATACCAGGTGCAATATCGCAAGTCAGCATGCCGACCTGTGAGTAAGGTTGTGTGGTTGCACTGCGTGCAGGCTGTACATAGTCAGCCGCCTGAGCAACTGCACCCATTGCAAAGGTCAGGCCAGAAACAGCGACAGCAGCGGCAATAAGTGAAGTTTTGTTTTGGGAGGACATAAAGCGATCCTTAAAATCATGTTACATAAAAACTGCTCTTAGGCTTTGTGGCTCTGTCTATTATCAACAACAGCCAAAACTCGCTTTGGAGGCAATATCTTTAAGTCACATATCTTTAAGGCAACAATTTGCAGATTAAGACTTTATTAACATTTAAATTGCTCAAATACAGAGTATTTGTTGCTTTTTTGCATCAGTAACGGAAGTAAATGTACCATTGATAAAGCTCTTCAACGCGAGCGGGTAGATCTGATGCTCAACCGTCAAAACGCGGCTCCCAAGTGAGTCTTTATCATCATCATGATAAACAGGCACGGCAGCTTGCGCCAGAATTGGTCCTTCATCCATGCCTTCGGTCACCAGATGCACTGTGCAGCCAGCCAGTTTCATGCCGGCATTGATCGCGCGCTGATGTGTATCAAGGCCTGCAAAAAGCGGCAGGATTGACGGATGGATGTTGAGAATACGGCCAGTATAGGGTTTGATAAAATCAGCCGAAAGCAAACGCATATAACCGGCAAGGCAGATGATATCAGGCTCAAGAGCAGCCAATTGCTCTAAAATTGCCTGTTCATGTTCTTGTTTGCTGGCAAAGTCTTTGCGGGCAAACACATAAGTTGCAATACCGGCGGCTTGCGCTTTGGCAATGCCGCCAGCATGTGGCTTGTCGCTGAAAACTGCGACAATTTCGGCAGGATAATCAGGCGCGCTGGCAGCTTTAATCAGCGTTTCCATATTGGAGCCGCCACCGGAAATAAAAATGGCAACGCGCTTCTTGATCATAATGCCAGTTTACCTTTGTAAACGACGCCTTCAGCTTCACGTTTGACCATGCGGCCAAGCGTGGCGACTTTTTCGCCTTGCTGTTCCAGAATCTTTGTCACTTCGTCTGCTTTTTCTGGTGTGACAACAACAATCATGCCGATGCCGCAGTTGAAGGTGCGCAACATTTCATGCATTTCAACGCCGCCAACCTTGGCAAGCCACGAGAAGACTGCAGGGACATCAATGCTGGTGAGATCAACTTCGGCAGCCAGACCTTCCGGCAGAACGCGCGGAATATTATCAGGGAAACCACCACCAGTGATATGTGCCAATGCTTTGATACCGTCGGAAGAGTGAATGGCTTCCAGCAAGGATTTCACATAAATGCGGGTAGGAGTAAGCAGTGCCTGACCCAAAGTTTCACCGGCTTTAAACGGTGCTTCATCTTTCCAGCCAAGACCGGAGAGCTCAACAATGCGGCGCACCAGCGAGAAACCATTGGAATGAACGCCTGATGACGCCAGACCTAAAATAACATCGCCTTCGGCAATGTCACCGCGCGGCAACAGATTGTTGCGTTCAGCCGCGCCAACCGCAAAACCGGCCAGATCATAATCGCCGTCTTTATACATGCCCGGCATTTCGGCGGTTTCACCACCGATAAGGGCTGCACCTGCCTGACGGCAGCCTTCAGCAATACCGGCAACTATGGCAACACCCTGTTCAGGCTCTAGTTTGCCGGTGGCAAAATAGTCGAGGAAGAAAAGCGGCTCGCCGCCCTGAACCACAAGATCATTGACGCACATAGCCACCAGATCAATGCCGACTGTATCGTGCTGATCTGCATCAATAGCGATTTTCAATTTGGTGCCCACGCCATCATTGGCAGCAATCAGAACCGGATCTTTAAAACCGGCAGCTTTGAGATCAAACAAACCGCCAAAGCCACCGATTTCACCGTCAGCACCTGGGCGACGGGTGGAACGAACCAATGGCTTGATTTTTTCAACCATCAGATTGCCGGCATCAATATCAACGCCCGCCTGAGCATATGTCAGTCCATTTTGAGCTGTTGGCTTGTTTGTCGCTGTCATGGGGTGCTCCTGAAACAGGTTCGTTGCCGCACACTGGGCCGTCTGGCTGGTTATTAACCAATGGCGCGTGGACGGTGTCTGATACGAAATTAAGGATTTCTGTTGGGGCAAATGCCACGAGATGAGTTTTCCTGCAAGTGCCATGATGGTCGCAAAGCCAGAAAAGCGTATTTAAATCTATACGGAAGGCAATTAAAATAAATTATGATACATATATGCACATCTGGCTGCATGATTACACATGCAACTTTCAAAAAGAATATATAGTATGGCTCAATAATTGATGCGCCTTTTAAAAAGAAGTTTGATCGCATTTTTTAGTATTAACACGGCTTGCCCAGCACGATGAACGGATTTCAATGAGCAAAGCAGTAGAGACCACCACAAAGAAGCCGGTTCGCAAAACAGCAAGAGCAACCAGAAGAAGTGCTGAGCCATTGAAAGATCTGCCACCAGCAGAAATGGCAGGCATGATGCGCAAGCAGCTGACCTTCTGGATCGGCACAGTTGTTGTGTTTGTGCTGTTCCTGTTGATGTTCAGCTCAATCTTGCTGCCATTTGTGGCAGGAATGGCGCTCGCTTACTTTCTGGATCCTGTTGCAGACAGGCTGGAAAGCTTCGGCATGTCGCGCCTGATGGCGACGATTGTAATCTTGTTGCTGTTTTTAGTTGTGTTGGTGCTTGCACTGATGATCATGGTGCCAATTTTGGCGACGCAGTTGACGGAGTTTATTTCGCGCTTTCCGCTTTATGTCACGCAGCTGCAATCATTGGTTGCCAATGAAGATTCGGCTTGGCTGCAAAATTACCTTGGCATCGACAGCTCCGTTATCAAGGAAAACCTGAGCACTTTGCTGCGTCAGGGCGCCGGATTCTTATCCACATTGCTTCAATCCCTGTGGAATTCGGGGAAATCTCTGATCGATATTGCCGGGCTTTTTGTGGTCACTCCGGTGGTTGCTTTTTACATGTTGCTTGATTGGGATCGTATGATCGACAGTATTGATTCATGGATACCGCGTGCACATCTGGAAACTGTGCGCGGAATTGCGCGTGAAATGAATGATGCGGTGGCCGGATTTATCCGTGGCCAGGGTACCTTATGCTTGATCCTTGGCACATATTATGCTGTCGGTTTGACGCTCACCGGTCTCAATTTTGGCCTGCTTATTGGTCTTTTTGCCGGTTTTATCAGCTTTATTCCTTATATTGGCTCATTTGTAGGTCTGGCTCTTGCTATCGGTGTGGCGCTGGTACAATTCTGGCCGGATTGGGTCATGGTCACGGTTGTGGCTAGTGTGTTCATTGTCGGTCAGTTTATCGAAGGTAATATTTTGCAGCCTAAATTGGTTGGTTCCTCCGTGGGCTTGCACCCGGTTTGGCTGATGTTTGCATTATTTGCTTTTGGTTCATTATTTGGCTTTACCGGAATGCTGGTTGCAGTGCCTGCTGCTGCTGCGGTAGGTGTGCTTGTGCGATTTGCTTTGAACAGCTATCTCCATTCGCCAATGTATGATGCTTCGCTTATCGAACAGCAGGCAGGTACAGAATCGGATGTAACGACTGCTAAGAATTAAGGACAACCGGCATTTAACATGAGTGAGGCGCGACCACGGCAATTGCCGTTCGAATTGAAACATCAGCCTGGTTATGAGCGCGACAATCTGATTGTCGCGGGCTCGAACCGTGCTGCCGTGGATTTGGTTGATCGCTGGCCGGATTGGGTGGCGCCTGTGGTTATTTTGGCAGGCCCCACCGGCTCCGGCAAAACACATATGGCGCAGGTTTGGCAGGCAAAAACCGGCGCTTTATTGGTTGATCCTTCCAATATTACAGCCGATATTCACGAGCGAGCCAGTATCCAGCCAATGCTGATCGAAGATATCGGCGATGTAACATTGGATGAAACCGGTTTGTTTCATCTGATTAATTCGGTACGCCAACATGCAGCGCAGGGACCGGGGCCTTCCTTGTTGATGACATCGCGCCTGTGGCCTGCCTCATGGGGCGTGAAATTGCCTGATCTGGCATCGCGGTTGAAGGCGGCAACGGTTGTCGAGATCGCTGCACCCGATGATATGCTGTTAACCTATGTGATTCACAAACTCTTTGCCGACCGACAGGTCGAGGTCGAGCCGCATGTGGTAAGCTATCTGGTCAGCCGGATTGAGCGCTCGCTGAATGCTGCGATCACAGTTGTTGATCAATTGGATCGCGTTGCATTAGAGCAAAAAAGCCGTATTACCCGCACTTTGGCGGCACAGCTTCTCAATAGTCCAGCATTGGCCGATATTGTCTATAGTGGTGACAAAGAAGAAGACAGCACATCACGACCAAATAAAGCATAAACATCAGGCACTCCATCGAGTGCCTGATGTTTATCATGATTATCTGGAGCCGACACTGCGCTGTGGCACCGGATGTGCGTTTGTTGTTTTGTCAGCAAAGGGCAGGGGCTTGGCAGATGCTTCTGCCTTGATTGATCCCGTTGTGATCGGGGCAGATGCTTGTGCGCTCTGGTGGCCACTCTTTTTAACAATCACCAACATGTCCTGATGTACCCAGCCGATCATGTCAGTGGCTGGCACAACAACACGGTGCCATTTGCCGGTTTGGCCGTAAGAGCGTAGTTCACGCCCTTTTTCAACCTCGCCCATGGAAGGTGACTTATCCCAGGCCGTTTTATGCACAGTCAGCTTTTGCCTGGCATAAACCATTGTCGGGGTGGAATCAGGTTTGTTAACTCCACGTGGCGGCAGGTTTTTTGTCGCCGCAGAAGGCGGTGTCACGACTGCGACCATTTGGTTGGGTTTTGCAACCGGCACGGCATTGGCTGTATTTTGCGGACGAGCCGGTGGCTTCGGCGCTTGTGCCACAGCGGCGGGCTTCGTTGGCGAGAGGCCAATTTCCGGTCGCGGCACAGGTGCCGTTGCCGTTGCACGGGTGGCTGGCTCTTTATTCGGATTGATTGTGTGTGCAGGCTGGGAGGGAGATGTTTTTTTGTCTGGAAGGCTTGCCGATTTTGTCGTCGGTGCGCTTGTACGGCTTGGCGTTGAGCTACTGTTAAACAAGCTGGAAATAGCCGCTTGCGGACTTTTATGTTGTGAAGCCGCCCATAGGCTGACGGCGCCGACTGCAACAATCGCACCAAGCGTCAGAACAGATGTGACAGGAGAGCTGCCGCTCTTTCTTGCCGGGGCGCGTTTTGTCGAACGTGACGCTGTGCGCGGTTTGCGTTTTGCCGTTGCCATGAGAAAACCTGCTTTCTCTTTACCGATAATCTCTTTCAAAGACTGAAAACAGTCGAATCATGGCACCCAGACTAAATGTCTTTCATTGGGATTTGGTTACTTTCTCTTTAAGGCTTAGTGACGAAAGAAGTGCGGAAATCTTCTTCTGCTTTTGCCGGCAAATTTGGTGATATTTTTTATTAGTCTAAATATGCAGTTGCATTTTCGCCACAATGCGTTGCATGAATGCAACTCATTCGTCTAACATAAGCACAATGACAGTAACGAATCTGATCGGAACAATTTTCGAGATGAACGAAATTTCGCCCCCAGCTCAAGATTCTGCCCTCAAAGGCAATGATCATGTCGAGCCTCGCCGTTTGCTGGCGCTGCCGGGGCTTGTTACTGTTGTTGCAGCTTTGGTAGCAGCTACCATTTCCTTTGCAATTTTAATTGGCATCACGCCGATCAATCCTGACCGCGTCGTTACATTAACGCTGACAATTATTAATGTTGCATTGATTTCATGTCTGATTGGTCTGATT
Source organism: Paenochrobactrum sp. BZR 201-1 (assembly GCF_044987585.2). NCBI lineage: Bacteria > Pseudomonadati > Pseudomonadota > Alphaproteobacteria > Hyphomicrobiales > Brucellaceae > Paenochrobactrum > Paenochrobactrum sp. BZR 201-1. Next base: position 81,181 of record NZ_JBJDRZ020000006.1, read on the forward strand.
TGGCGCGAGATTTATCGCATTATTCAGGCGCGCCGTCATGGACGGGCTGCTTCACGTTTGCATGTGCGCATTGTGGCGCTGTTTTCTTTGATTGCGGCCGTTCCGGCAATTGCGGTGGCAATTGTGGCGGCAGTCACGCTCAATCTGGGGCTTGATCGCTGGTTCGACACCAATACCCGTGAGATTGTGAATTCATCCAACAGTCTGGCAAAGTCCTATATTACCGAAACTGCGCGCAATTTGCAGGGCACGTCCTACTCGATGTTGCAGGATCTGGATGCACAGCGCACACTTTATAGCCTCGACCGCTCCGGTTTTATTCGCTTGATGTCATTGCAGGCACGCGGACGTGGTCTTTTGGGCGCATATTTGGTGCGTGAAGACGGCAGTGTTATTTTGCAAACGGATCTGGGTGGTGAACACTCATTGCCACCAGCACCTCAGGATGCTTTACAGACTGCGACTGACGGAAAGCCCGTGATTATTCCACCTGGCAGCAGTCATTTCGTCGGTGCTATTATTAAGATGAGCGCCATTCCGGATGCTTATCTTTATACAATCCGCGCGGTCGACGGCGAAATCATTGATGCGATGCGTCTGATGGAAGCCAATGCCGAGCGTTATAGCGCAATGGATTCCAACCGTCTTGCCACCCAAATTGCTTTCGCGTTGCTTTATTTTGGCTTGACGCTGATTGTGTTGCTCTCGGCAATCTGGACAGGGATTGCCGTGGCTGACCGTCTGGTCCGTCCGATCCGTTTGCTGATTGGTGCAGCTGAAGATGTGGCCGCTGGTAATTTGGAGGCCTCTGTTCCGGTACGCGCAACCGATGGCGATGTTGGCGCACTGGCTGGTACTTTTAATAATATGGTTGCTGAACTTAAAAGTCAGCGCAATCAGCTTTTATCTGCTAAAGATCAGATTGATGAACGGCGTCGCTTCTCGGAAGCCGTGCTGTCCGGTGTGACGGCAGGGGTTATCGGTATTGATCCGGAGGGAGTGATTACCATTATCAATCCATCCGCCGAACATATGTTTAAAGTATGCGCTCAAGATTCAATCGGCAAAAGCCTCACCGGTCTGGCGCCGGAAATCGGCCAGGCTTTTGAAATCGCCCGTTCTACCGGCCGGGCAGTGCATCGTGAGCAGGTGACAATTACCCGATCCGGTTCAGCCCGCAGTTATAATGTGCAGATCACAGTGGAAGATGCGAGTTTCGACGATCACTCTTATGTGGTGACGGTGGATGATATTACTGATTTGGTGCAGGCGCAGCGCTCAAGCGCATGGGCAGATGTGGCACGCCGTATCGCGCATGAGATCAAAAATCCGCTAACCCCGATCCAGCTTTCAGCTGAGCGTATTCGCCGTCGCTATGGCAAAGTAATTACCGAAGACCGCGAAGTGTTCGATCAGTGCATCGAAACCATTGTGCGTCAGGTGGGAGATATTGGCCGCATGGTCAATGAATTCTCCGATTTTGCTCGTATGCCGAAGCCGGAAATGCGTGAACTTGATTTGCGCGATCCTCTGCGTGAAGCATCATTCCTTATTGAAGTCAGCCGTCACGACATCAAATTTACCAATGATTTCGGCGCCGAAAAACTGGTCGGGTCTTTTGATAACCGCTTATTAGCACAAGCATTTGGTAATATTATCAAGAATGCCAGTGAAGCGATTGATGCGGTGGCGCGTGATGAAAATTATCAGGGGCACATTCTTGTGCGCTCTTATAAGGATGACGCTCAACTGATCGTTGAAGTGACCGATAACGGCAAAGGCCTGCCGGGCGATGATCGCCAAAAACTGCTCGAACCTTACATGACAACCCGTGAAAAAGGCACAGGTCTTGGCTTGGCCATTGTGCGCAAAATCGTGGAAGATCATGGCGGGCATATGGAATTGCATGATGCACCGGAAGATTTTTATCAGGGCCGCGGTGCGTTGATCAGAATGGTTTTTCCCGTAAGCGAAAGCTTGCGTGAAGCTGTGGCCGTAACAGAACAGTCAGAAGCTGAACAGGTGAACTAATATGGCAGATGAAATTCTGGTAGTTGATGATGAAGCGGATATTCGTGAGCTGGTTGCCGGTATTTTAAGCGACGAAGGTCATGAAACGCGTACAGCTTATGATGCTGACAGTGCATTGGCTGCAATCAATGATCGTGTGCCGCGTTTGATATTTCTGGATATCTGGTTGCAGGGCAGTCGCCTCGATGGTCTGGCTCTGCTCGATGAGATCAAGAAACTGCATCCGGATTTGCCTGTGGTGATGATCTCCGGTCACGGTAATATTGAAACAGCTGTATCGGCTATCCGCCGTGGCGCTTATGATTTTATCGAAAAACCGTTCAAAGCGGATCGTTTGATTTTGATTGCAGAGCGTGCGCTGGAAACTTCCAAGCTCAAGCGCGAAGTGTCGGATTTGCGCAAGCGTAGCGGTGATAATCTGGAGCTGCTCGGCAATTCACTGGCCATGAGCCATTTGCGCCAAACCATCGAACGCGTGGCGCCAACCAATAGCCGTATCATGATTACCGGAGCGTCGGGTGCTGGTAAAGAACTGACAGCACGTGCCATTCACGCCAGTTCGAGCCGCGCGAATGGACCTTTTGTAACACTGAACGCTGCAATGATCACACCTGAACGCATGGAAATCGAGCTTTTCGGTACTGAAATGGATGGTGGCGAGCGTAAGGTCGGGGCGCTTGAAGAGGCGCATGGCGGCATTCTCTATTTGGATGAAATCGCTGATATGCCGCGCGAAACACAGAATAAAATTCTGCGCGTACTGGTTGATCAGCAGTTTGAGCGCGTTGGTGGTACCAAGCGTGTGAAAGTGGATGTACGCATCATTTCATCGACAGCACAGAATCTGGAAGCAATGATTGCTGAAGGGCGTTTCCGCGAAGATCTTTATCATCGCCTGTCGGTGGTGCCGGTGCAGGTGCCGCCTTTGTCGGCGCGCCGTGAAGATATTCCGATGATGGTTGAATTTTTCATGAAGCAGATCGGTGAACAGGCCGGTATCAAACCGCGTCCGATCGGCAGCGATGCGATGGCTGTTTTGCAGGCGCATAGCTGGCCGGGCAATGTGCGCCAATTGCGCAATAATATCGAACGTTTGATGATTTTGGCGCGTGGCGATGATCCGGACGAACCGATTACCGCAGACCTGTTGCCGGCAGATATCGGTGATACATTGCCGCGCGCACCGACCGAATCCGACCAGCACATTATGGCACTGCCATTGCGTGAAGCACGTGAAAGGTTTGAAAAAGAATATCTGATTGCGCAGATTAACCGTTTCGGCGGCAATATTTCACGCACAGCTGAGTTTGTAGGGATGGAGCGTTCGGCTCTTCACCGCAAATTGAAGTCGCTTGGTGTGTAATTGACATCTGCATGGCGAATTAAAACAGCAATGGTGCTTTCATGCGCGTGATCATCTGTGGTGCAGGGCAAGTCGGATACGGGATCGCTGAGCGGCTGGCGGCTGAGAAAAACGATGTCTCGGTGATTGATACATCGGTAAAGCACATTCAGATCGTGCGCGACACACTGGATGTGCGAAGCTTTGTCGGACATGGCTCCCATCCAGATGTTTTGGCGGCAGCAGGTGCCAATGAAGCGGATATGATCATCGCAGTGACGCTATCTGACGAGGTCAATATGGTGGCCTGTCAGGTGGCGCATTCGGTTTTCAATGTGCCGACCAAAATTGCCCGTATTCGTGCGCAAACCTATCTGAATGCAGAATATTCAGATTTGTTTCTGCGTGAAAATTTGCCTATTGATGTGACGATTTCACCGGAAATGGAAGTAAGCGAGGTGCTGCTGCGCCGTATTGCTTTGCCCGGAGCTACCGATGTTTTGCGCTTTGCCGACGAAAAAATTATCGGATTGGCGATTGAATGTCAGGAAGAATGTCCGGTTATCAATACGCCGCTCAATCAGTTGAGCGATCTGTTTCCGGATTTGTCGGCAACGGTTGTTGGTGTGGTGCGTAAAGAAAGTCTCTTTACGCCGCATTCGTCTGATGAATTGCAGGCCGGTGATCTGGCTTATGTCATTACACCACGCGAGCAGGTACGTCGCACGCTTTCAATTTTTGGCCATGACAAGCCGGATGCCAATCGTATTATTATCGCCGGTGGCGGTAATATCGGACTTTATGTGGCGCGTGCGATGGAGGCGCATCACGCGCATACGCGCATTAAAATCATTGAAAGTAACCATGAGCGTGCGCTGGAAATTTCTGACCAGTTGAAGCGTACAACCGTTTTTCACGGTAGTGCGCTGGATCAGGAAGTGCTGCTGGAAGCAGAAGTGCAAGATGCGGATCTGATTGTGGCTCTCACCAATCAGGATCAGGTCAATATTTTGTCGAGCATTATGGCGAAGCGGCTAGGGTGCAAGCATAATCTTGTGCTGATTAATGATCCTGCCTATCAGGAATTTACCCATACGGTTGGGATTGACGCGCATATCAACCCGAAAAATGTGACCATTTCCAAAGTGTTGCAGCATGTGCGCCGTGGCCGTATCCGCGCGGTTTATAGTGTCCATCACGGTATGGCTGAGGTGATTGAAGCGGAAGCAATGGAGACATCGTCGCTGGTAGGGCCGATGTTGCGTGATCTTGATCTACCGGAAGGTTTGCGTATCGGGGCGATTTATCGTGGCGGTCAAGTGATTCAGCCGACTGGAGATGTGCGCATTCGCCCGCGTGACCGCGTCGTCTTATTTGCGACACAGGATGTTGTAAAACAAGTGGAGCAGATGTTCCGTGTCAGTCTGGAGTTCTTCTGATCCAGATTGATCAGGCCAAAGTTGAAGTTGTTGATAAAATTGCTGTGATAGCGACCCATGAAGTAACAGCTTTATTAAAAATCTCGTTTTTGAGATTGCGGAAAATCTGCCATCCTGTTAACTCAGGCAGTGCAAGTTTGGTGCGGAGCTTCCCATAAAAAGCTCCACTGTTGCTTTTAATAAGCAACAGATAAAATTATTCACTGTTGCATTTTGGATGTAGCAGGCAAGCTGACCGTGATTTGGTTGTTGATCGAGAAAAAGGAATAAGAAAAATGGTAGAACGATCGCAAAATCTTCAGGATCTCTTTCTGAACTCAGTTCGTAAGCAGAAGATTTCCCTGACAATATTTTTGATCAATGGCGTAAAGCTCACCGGTATTGTTACCTCATTTGATAATTTTTGCGTACTCTTGCGCCGTGACGGTCATTCGCAGCTTGTCTATAAACATGCTATTTCGACCATTATGCCAAGTGCACCTGTGCAAATGTTTGAAGGTGAAGAAGCCTGATTTTTTGTTTAATCCAGCCTGCTGAAGCATGAATGCAGGTGGTTTTAGCAAATTCAAGGAAGCCGGAGCGAGCAGCCGAAAGATCGGTGCTGTTATCGCATCCGGCTTTTTGTGTTTTTAGCGCTTTGAATAGCTTTATAAGGAAACCAGTTTGGGTAAGATAAAAGACCGCAAACAACAGGCATCTGACAATCAGAACGGATATGACCACGAGGACAAAGCGCCCACCCGTGCGGCAGTCCTTGTTCCAGTCTTGCCTGAAAAATATACACGAAATGATAGTGATGACGCGGAGCCTGTTCGCTTTCAGCGATCCAGTGAAGCGCGGCTGGAAGAGGCTTGCGGCTTGGCTCGCGCCATTGATCTGGAAATTATTTTGGCTGAAGTGGTCAATGTTTCGCAGCCGCGCCCGGCTACTTTGCTGGGCACCGGGCGCGTAGAAACCATTGCTGAAGCGATTGAAGAGCAGGAAATTGAGCTGGTGATTGTCGATCACGCTTTAACACCTGTGCAGCAACGCAATCTGGAGCGCGAGTGGAAGGTCAAGGTGATTGACCGTACCGGTCTTATTTTGGAAATTTTCGGTCGCCGCGCCCAAACCAAAGAAGGTGTGTTGCAGGTCGAACTTGCGCATCTCAACTACCAAAAAGGCCGGCTTGTTCGTAGCTGGACCCACCTTGAGCGTCAGCGTGGTGGTAGCGGCTTTCTGGGTGGTCCGGGTGAAACGCAGATTGAGGCCGACAGACGCCAGTTGCAAGAGAAAATTCTGCGTATCAAGCGCGAGTTGGAAACAGTGGTGCGTACCCGCACCTTGCACCGTCAAAAGCGCCGCAAAGTTCCGCATCCGATTGTCGCATTGGTTGGTTATACCAATGCGGGCAAGTCCACCTTGTTTAACCGCATGACCGGGGCTGGTGTACTGGCCGAGGATATGCTGTTTGCGACCCTTGACCCGACGCTTCGCCGCATCCGGTTGCCGCATGGCGGCATGGTGATCTTGTCCGATACGGTAGGATTTATTTCCAATCTTCCGCACCATTTGGTGGCCGCTTTCCGCGCCACACTGGAAGAAGTGCTGGAAGCGGATTTGATTTTGCATATCCGCGATATTTCTGATCCTGACAATGCCGCACAGGCCGAGGATGTGGAAAGCATTCTGGCCAGCCTTGGTGTGGAGCGCAATGATCGCAAGCGTGTGTTTGAGGTTTGGAACAAGATCGATTTGCTGGATTCATCCGCGCATGAGGCAGCGCTGGTGCTGGCGGCAAGCGGCGCTGCGTCAGAAAGCAATGATGAAGCTAAACCGGTGGCGATTTCAGCCTATACGGGCGAGGGTGTGCCGGAACTGCTCAAGATCATAGAAAAGCGTATTTATGGTGATTTGAAGAGCGTTGATATGACATTCGGCGTTGATGAATTGTCGATGCTTGACGGAATTTATCAGTCCGCCAGCAACATCAAACGCGAGAATCTGGAAGATGGATCTGTGCGCATCAGAGCGCAAATGACTGCTTCTGCCGCTAAAATGCTGGAAGAAAAACGCTTTGGCAGTAAGCCGCATGATGAGTAAAAATTGGCTTTTCAGTGTTATTGCTGACAGTCATTGGTCGCACCATCTTGCGAAACAGTGCTGCATCGCCCTATGTATGGAATAATTACGAATCCTGTCCGAGCACGCGCTGCTCTTCCCAAACAGACCCAGAGGTCCACTATGAGAGATCCGATAGAAACCGTCATGAACCTCGTACCTATGGTTGTCGAACAGACAAACCGTGGTGAACGGGCTTATGACATTTTCTCGCGCTTGCTCAAAGAGCGTATTATTTTTGTAAATGGCCCGGTTGAAGACGGCATGTCGATGCTGATCTGTGCGCAGCTGTTGTTTCTGGAAGCGGAAAACCCGAAGAAAGAAATCAACATGTACATTAACTCGCCAGGTGGTGTGGTTACCTCCGGCATGGCGATTTATGATACTATGCAGTATATTCACTCACCTGTTTCCACCCTTTGCATGGGGCAGGCTTGCTCGATGGGCTCGCTGCTTTTGACCGCAGGCGCAACCGGCAAGCGTTACGCTTTGCCAAATGCCCGTGTGATGGTGCATCAGCCATCGGGTGGTTTTCAGGGCCAAGCATCCGATATCGAGCGCCATGCGCAAGATATCATCAAGATGAAGCGCCGCCTGAATGAAATCTACGTCAAGCATACCGGCCGCGACTATGAAACCATTGAACGTACTCTTGACCGCGATCATTTCATGACCGCACAGGAAGCGCTTGAATTTGGTTTGATTGACCGTGTGATTGAATCACATGATGAAGTGTCATCAGTAACACCTTCATCTTAAAAATCATGCGCCCTTGGCCAAATGGTAAGCTGAGGGCGCTTGTGACAATCATGATTGGAAGCGGAAATTGGCTAGGCGCTGTGGCATTTTGGTTGCTAAAAACCATTTTCATGCCACAAAACTGTCTAATTCCTACTTGTACGTGGCAAAACAATTGCTACGTTAAGCTATTGTTTGGTTTCAACAGGCTAAATTAATGCCCCAATCATAGAATCCTCAACGGGTTAGCATGGATTTACCTGTTGTGAGATTCGTTAGAGGCCAATTTTTCAGCCATATTTCGGTCGGGATGTGTGTCTGGTATTTAGAGTTAACGGCTGTAACGATATGCACGCGACAGCCGCTATTGAAAGGAAACTGCGATGAGCAAAGTCAGCAACAGCGGTGGCGATTCTAAGAATACGCTTTATTGCTCGTTCTGCGGTAAAAGCCAGCATGAAGTGCGCAAGCTGATTGCAGGCCCGACCGTTTTTATTTGTGACGAGTGTGTCGAGCTTTGCATGGACATTATCCGCGAGGAAAATAAATCCTCGATGGTAAAATCACGTGAAGGTGTGCCGACCCCGTTAGAAATTATGGGCGTGCTGGATGATTATGTGATCGGTCAGCGGGATGCAAAACGCGTTCTGGCTGTCGCCGTTCATAATCATTATAAGCGTCTGGCGCATCAATCGAAAAATAATGATATCGAACTGGCAAAGTCGAACATCATGCTGGTAGGGCCGACCGGTTGCGGTAAAACCTATCTGGCGCAGACCCTTGCACGTATCATTGATGTTCCGTTCACAATGGCAGATGCCACCACACTGACCGAAGCCGGTTATGTGGGTGAAGATGTTGAAAACATCATTCTGAAATTGCTGCAGGCCGCCGATTACAATGTCGAACGTGCCCAGCGCGGTATCGTCTATATCGACGAAGTCGACAAAATCAGCCGCAAATCCGACAACCCGTCCATCACCCGTGATGTATCGGGTGAGGGCGTGCAGCAGGCACTGTTGAAGATCATGGAAGGCACTGTTGCTTCCGTGCCGCCGCAAGGTGGTCGCAAGCATCCGCAGCAGGAATTTCTGCAAGTGGATACAACAAACATCCTCTTTATCTGCGGTGGTGCTTTTGCCGGTCTCGACAAGATCATTTCGGCACGCGGTGAAAAAACCTCGATCGGTTTTGGCGCAACCGTTAAAACTGAAGATGATCGTCGTTTGGGCGCGATCTTCAAGGATTTAGAACCGGAAGATCTGCTGAAATTCGGTTTGATTCCTGAATTTGTTGGCCGTTTGCCGGTTATCGCAACGTTGGAAGATTTGGATGTTGATGCGCTGGTGCAGATTTTGTCTGAACCGAAAAACGCATTGGTCAAACAGTATCAGCGTCTGTTCGATATGGAAAATGTCGAACTGACCTTCCACGACGATGCGCTGCGTGCCATTGCCAATAAGGCCGTTGAACGTAAAACTGGTGCACGTGGTTTGCGTTCGATCATGGAAAAAATCCTGCTGGATACCATGTTTGAACTGCCGACTTTGGAAGGCGTACAGGAAGTGGTCATTTCCGGTGAAGTCGTTGATGGCACCGCACGTCCACTTTACATTTATGCCGAACGTCAGGATGAAAAGGGCAACGCCACAGCTTGACGTGTGCTTCTTGTTTCAAAGATTAAAAGGGCTGCTTGGCAGCCCTTTTTTTATGATGAGTTTCTTTATTCTTTTTTGCAAAAATTTGTATTTTATAAGTGTTTTAAACTAAATTTGCTGTTTTTCGGGCAAAAGAGCTTGGTTTTTATAAAAAACATAGTGATTGCGCTTGTTAGCTATAAAATTATTTGCTGACTGTCAGAGCTGACGCTTTACCTATATGTGAAATTCAGCCAAATAACGGTATTATTGAGTGCAAAGGGTTAGTTTCGGATTGTACCGGAACAACGAAATGCGCAGTATGTGAAACGATTCTATGGTGCTGCTTGAATTGGAGCCCTCGCATCTCCAATTAAGGTACGAATGCACGTGTGTGACTTGCCGATGAAGCGAAAGGGAGCGCGGACGTGGCTATCAGGCAAATTGCCTGAAGAAAGGACTGTACGATGACGGGTATTGAACAGAAGACGACTGCGGGTGGTAATGACGGGCTTTATGCGGTCTTGCCGTTGCGCGACATTGTTGTTTTCCCACATATGATTGTTCCGCTGTTTGTGGGACGTGAAAAGTCGATCCGCGCACTTGAAGATGTGATGGGTAATGACAAGCAGATCATGCTTGCAACACAGATCAATGCGGCTGACGATGATCCGTCTGCTGATGGCATTAACAAGGTCGGGACAATTGCTAATGTTCTGCAATTGCTCAAACTGCCTGACGGTACTGTGAAAGTACTGGTGGAAGGTGCAGCACGCGCCGAAATCACTAATTTTACAGACCGTGAAGATTATCACGAAGCTTATGCCTTTAAGCTCGAGGAACCTGAAGAAGACCCTGTCGAAGTGGAAGCTTTGGCACGTTCTGTCGTGGCTGACTTTGAAAATTACGTAAAGCTCAACAAGAAGATTTCTCCTGAAGTTGTAGGTGCCGCCAGCCAGATCGAGGATTACTCGAAACTGGCCGACACAGTTGCCTCACATCTGGCGATCAAAATCACTGAAAAGCAGGAAATGCTCTCCGTGCTTTCCGTGCGCGAACGCTTGGAAAAAGCGCTTGGCTATATGGAGTCCGAAATTTCGGTGCTTCAGGTGGAAAAGCGTATCCGCAGCCGCGTCAAGCGCCAGATGGAAAAGACCCAGCGCGAATATTATCTCAATGAGCAGATGAAGGCGATCCAGAAGGAACTCGGCGACAGTGAAGACGGTCGTGACGAGATGGCCGAACTGGAAGAGCGCATCAACAAAACCAAGCTTTCCAAGGAAGCTGCTGAAAAGGCGCAGGCCGAGCTGAAAAAGCTTCGTACCATGAGCCCGATGTCGGCAGAAGCCACAGTTGTACGGAACTATCTGGATTGGCTGCTTTCTATTCCTTGGGGCAAGAAGTCCAAGGTTAAGCAGGATCTGAACTTCGCTGATGAAGTGTTGGATGCCGAACATTTTGGCCTTGAAAAGGTAAAAGAACGGATCGTTGAATATCTGGCCGTGCAGTCACGCTCTGCCAAGATCAAAGGTCCGATCATCTGCCTCGTTGGCCCTCCAGGCGTTGGTAAGACATCGCTGGCGCGCTCTATCGCCAAGGCAACCGGACGTGAATATGTCCGCATGTCCTTGGGTGGTGTGCGTGATGAAGCGGAAATCCGTGGTCACCGTCGCACCTATATCGGTTCGATGCCTGGTAAGGTTATCCAGTCGATGAAGAAGGCGAAGAAGTCCAACCCGTTGTTCCTTCTCGATGAGATTGACAAAATGGGTCAGGATTTCCGTGGCGATCCGTCATCTGCAATGCTGGAAGTGTTGGATCCGGAACAGAACGCAACATTTATGGATCATTATCTGGAAGTGGAATATGATCTGTCGAATGTGATGTTCGTCACCACTGCCAACTCGCTCAATATTCCGGGCCCGCTGCTCGACCGTATGGAAATCATCCGTATCGCCGGATACACAGAAGATGAAAAGCTGGAGATCGCCAAGCGTCACCTCCTGCCGAAAGCCATCCGTGACCATGCTTTGCAGCCCAAGGAATTCTCGGTTTCCGAGGAAGCATTGCGCTCGGTTGTGCGTCTTTACACCCGTGAAGCTGGTGTGCGTAGTCTTGAACGTGAGATGATGAAGCTTGCGCGTAAGGCTGTCACCCGCATCATGAAAGACAAGGTCAAAGCCGTACATATTACGGAAGAAAACCTGTCTGAATTCTTGGGCGTCGAGAAGTACCGTTTCGGTCAGATCGAAGGTGAAGATCAGGTTGGTGTTGTTACCGGTCTGGCCTGGACAGAAGTGGGCGGTGAATTGCTGACCATTGAAGGTGTCATGATGCCGGGTAAAGGTCGCATGACCGTTACCGGTAACTTGCGTGACGTAATGAAAGAATCGATCTCTGCGGCGGCATCTTATGTTCGTTCGCGTGCGGTTGATTTTGGCATCGAACCACCATTGTTTGACAAGCGCGACATCCACGTTCACGTGCCGGAAGGTGCAACACCAAAAGATGGCCCTTCTGCCGGTATTGGCATGATGACAGCGATTGTTTCTGTACTGACCGGCATTCCGGTTCGTAAAGACATTGCCATGACCGGTGAGATTACATTGCGTGGCCGTGTATTGCCAATCGGTGGCTTGAAAGAAAAGCTGTTGGCAGCACTGCGCGGTGGTATCAAGACTGTGCTTATTCCGGAAGAAAACGTCAAAGACTTGGCGGAAATTCCGGACAATGTGAAGAACGGTATGGAGATCATTCCGGTCTCGCGCGCAGGTGAAGTGCTTAAGCACGCTTTAGTACGCCAGCCTGTTGCAATCGAGTGGACAGAGCCTGCAACACCGCCAGTCGCAGCGCTGTCTATTGATGATGAAGCGGGCATTTCTATTGCTCACTGAGTCGAAAATTTGACCTTGATCATGAAATGCCGGGTAAAAAGCCCGGCATTTCTGTGTTTAACCCCATAATTCTGGGCTTTTTTCGTTATTTGTGACTTGGTTTGTTGATTGTTTAGAATAAACTCATGTCGATCCGGTTGAGTCACAAAGCCCCGGAAAAAGAAAGAAAGGAAGTGTCCATGAATAAGAACGAACTGGTTGCCTCAGTTGCTGAAAAGGGCGGTCTCACCAAGGCAGACGCAGCTACCGCTGTTGATGCAGTTCTCGCAGCCGTAACCAGCGCTCTTCAGGCTGGCGATGAAGTACGTCTGCCAGGCTTCGGTGTATTTTCTGTTTCACACCGTGCAGCGACCACTGGGCGCAATCCGTCAACTGGTGCAGAAGTTGCGATTGCAGCGCGCAACGTACCAAAATTTTCTGCCGGTAAAGGCCTGAAAGAAGCTGTTAATAGCTAATCTTTTTGATTTGCAGACAGTGGTTTACTGCTGTTGATAAAGCCCGGCTTCAAGCCGGGCTTTTCTGCTTTTAAATTCTGTTCCACATCGGGGCAGGCGACATGACTATACCGATGCGCTCATAAAAAAAACCCCACATAAAGCGGGGTTTTTTTAAAAGCATAAAAGCTTTTAGCTTTATTCAAGCAGCCATTGCTTTTTTCAGGTTTTCGTCGATCTTGTCGAGGAAGCCTGTTGTCGACAGCCAAGGCTGATCCGGACCGATCAGCAGTGCCAGATCCTTGGTCATGTAGCCGCTTTCAACCGTGTCGATGCAAACCTTTTCCAAAGTTTCAGCAAAGCGCTTTAATTCAGCATTGTCATCAAGCTTGGCACGGTGCGCCAGACCACGGGTCCATGCGAAGATCGAAGCGATCGAGTTGGTTGAGGTTTCCTCACCCTTCTGATGCTGACGATAGTGACGGGTAACAGTACCGTGTGCAGCTTCTGCTTCCACGGTCTTGCCATCCGGTGTCATCAGAACAGAGGTCATCAGGCCGAGTGAGCCAAAGCCCTGTGCCACGATATCGGATTGAACGTCACCGTCGTAGTTCTTACATGCCCAGACATAACCGCCGGACCACTTGAGAGCGGAGGCAACCATGTCGTCGATCAGGCGGTGTTCGTACCAGATATTAGCTTCTTTGAATTTCTCGGCAAATTCAGCCTGATAAACTTCTTCAAAGATATCTTTAAAGCGGCCGTCATAGGCTTTGAGAATGGTGTTTTTAGTGGAGAGGTAAACCGGATAGTTGCGCAGCAAGCCGTAGTTCAGCGATGCACGGGCAAATTCACGGATCGACTCATCGATATTGTACATTGCCATGGCAACACCGGATGATGGTGCGTCATAAACTTCATGTTCAATCACTTCGCCGTCTTCGCCAACGAATTTGATCGACAGTTTACCCTTGCCAGGGAATTTGAAATCAGTCGCGCGGTACTGGTCACCAAAAGCATGACGGCCAACGATGATTGGCTGAGTCCAGCCCGGAACCAGACGTGGCACGTTTTCGCAGATGATTGGTTCGCGGAAAATAACGCCGCCGAGAATATTGCGAATGGTGCCGTTAGGCGACTTCCACATTTTCTTGAGGCTAAATTCTTCAACGCGGGCTTCATCAGGAGTGATGGTTGCGCATTTAACGCCAACACCGTGTTCCTTGATGGCATTTGCTGCATCAATGGTGACCTGATCATCGGTCGCATCGCGGTGTTCGACAGAAAGATCGTAATATTTAAGATCAATATCCAGATAAGGATGGATCAGTTTCTCTTTGATGAACTGCCAGATAATGCGGGTCATCTCGTCGCCATCGAGTTCGACAACCGGATTAGCAACCTTAATTTTTGCCATGGATGATGCCTCTTGTTGAATACGCTTTGAATACGTGCGCTCGTATAGCATTGCTTAAGCCTAAGGCAAAGCTTTAACCGTGGTTTTATTGGTCACAACCGCGTTTCTTTAGTCTTAAAGACAAAATAAAGCCTGTTTTGGATTACCTGATTTATTTTAGTATATGAGCATATATGAAAATGAGGATCAGATATCTTGGCATTTAGAAATCTTTGCGATTTCCCGTCATTTGTGTCAGTGACAAATCAAGTAAACGTATAATTGAATTATAGTCTGGAAGAAGAAATGGCCGGAACGGATAAACATCGCGCGCTGATTACTGAGGGGCCCGCAATTATTTTGGTCGAGCCGCAATTACCGGAAAATATCGGTATGGTGGCGCGCGCAATGGCAAATTTTGGTCTTGCGGAATTAAGACTGGTCAATCCGCGTGAAGAGTTCCCGAGCGCCAAAGCACGAGCGGCTGCATCCAAGGCTGATCATGTCATTGATAATGCTGTTGTCTATGATGATCTGCCCTCAGCCATTGCAGATTTGAACTTTGTTTATGCCACCACGGCGCGTGAGCGGGATGGCTTTAAGGCTGTGCGCAGCCCTGTTGAGGCAAGCCGCATACTACGTCAGCGTTTTAAGCAACAAGAAAAAGTTGGCATTTTGTTTGGGCGCGAGCGCGTCGGCCTAAAAAATGATGAAGTCGGTCTTGCCGATGAATTGGTGACCTTTCCGGTCAATCCTGCTTTCGCATCGCTCAACATCGCACAGGCCGTGCTGCTGATGTCCTATGAATGGATGAAAACCGGCATGGAAAATGAAACCGACACGGTTTTCCGTGGCCCCGAAATGGAACCGGCACCTAAACAAGAATTGCAAGGCTTGTTTGACCAGTTGGAGAATGCACTTGATACGCGCGGATATTTCCGCCCTGAAGCCCGTAAGGCAGTTATGGTTGATGGTTTGCGTGCGGTGCTGACTCGTGCCGGTTTTGCTTCTGCCGAACTTAAATTATTACGTGGCGTTGTGACGTCACTGGATGTATTTTCGCCAAAACAGCCACGTGGTTCCGGTGCGCCGGAAGGGCGTGCCCGTGTTAAAGCGGAAGGATCAGACGAGTTATGATGAAAGAAAAGCCGGATCATGAAAATCTGCCGGATAAAGCGCCGGTACTTGTCTTTGATAGTGGCATTGGCGGCTTGACGGTTTTACGCGAACTGCGGGTCTGGTTGCCGGATCGCCGCTTTGTCTATGTGGCGGATGATGCCGGTTTTCCTTATGGCGATTGGGAAGAAGAAGCGCTTTGTGATCGCATTATTAAACTCTTTGACCGATTGCTGGCTGAACATAAGCCAGCAATCGTGGTGATTGCGTGTAATACCGCCTCTACATTGGTACTCGATGATTTGCGCCGCGCTTTTCCGTTTATGAAATTTGTCGGTACCGTTCCGGCGATCAAACCGGCGGCAGAACGCACCCGTTCCGGCCTTGTTTCGGTGCTCGCAACACCTGGCACTGTGCGTCGTGCCTATACCCATGATCTCATTCAGTCTTTTGCTTCAAAATGTCATGTGAAGCTGGTGGGCGCCAATTTATTGGCAACCCTTGCAGAGGCTCATATTCGTGGTGAGAAAATTGATGAAGCGCAAGTGAGCGAGCAGATCGCTCCATGTTTTGTCCAAGAAGACGGACGCAGAACCGACATTGTTGTGCTGGCTTGCACGCATTATCCGTTTTTAGCCAATGTTTTCCGCAAACTTGCTCCGTGGCCGGTTGATTGGCTTGATCCGGCAGAGGCGATTGCACGGCGCACGATTTCGCTGTTGCAGGAGAATGAGGGGCTAGGGGAAGGCACCAAGTCACCGGTAAATAGCGACCACCCACATGATGTGGCAGAGTTTACTTCCGGCAAACCGGATTTCGCTATTCGCCGCTTGTTGCAGGGCTTCGGCCTGCATTTTGATCATATGGACAAGGACGAGAGAGGTTAATCCTTCTCTTCCCGTTTGATGTGTTCGGATGGGGTTTGCGGGCGGCCAAGGCCGGATTTGCCAAATGTATAGCCGGTTTCAACGGCTTTGTGGCCAAACTTATTGCGCAAGATATCCATTGCGGATTCAGCTTTTGCGCGCCGTGTTGCTTCGATGTCAACCAGATCGGGCGGGTCGGCGCGTTCATTGCCACTCAGATCACTGACACCGATGCCAAGCAGACGAAATTTTGTACCGTCCAGCTCTTTTTCAAGCAAGGTCAGGCCGGTATGAAAAATACGGTCGGCCAATTGTGTCGGGCTGCTCAATTGACGATTACGGGTACGGCTTTTGAAATCTTGGGTTTTTAATTTCAGCACAATCGTATGGCCTGCTATGCCACCATTTTTCAAACGATGCGATACTTTTTCCGATAATGCGCGCAATACCGGTATCAGATCGCTTGCCGCAAACAGATCATGATTAAAAGTTGTTTCGGCTGAAACACTTTTCATTTCATGTTCCGGCTCGACACGTCTGGTGTCTTGCCCGCGTGAGAGGCGATAAAGACGCTGCCCCATCACGCCGTAGGCTTTCATCAGTACACTTTCTTCGATGTGCTGCAATTGCTCAATGGTACGGATACCATCGCTGTTGAGCTTGGCAGTTAAGGCTTTGCCCACACCCCAAATGATCGACACCGGCTTATTGCGTAAAAAGGAAAGCGCTTCCTCTTCACCAATCACTGCAAAGCCGCGCGGTTTGTCGAGGTCGGAGGCGATTTTTGCCAAAAATTTACAGTAGGAAAGCCCTACTGAAATTGTGATGCCGATTTCTTTTTCAATACGATGAACAAATTTGGCCAGTACAAAAGAGGCAGGCGCTTTGTGCAAGTTCTCTGTGCCGCTTAAGTCCAGAAAAGCTTCATCAATGGAAAGCGGTTCGACAGCCGGTGTGAGCTCGCGCATCAATTGACGCACCTCACGGCCAACTTTGCTGTATTTTTCCATATTGGGCGGAATAACCACTGCATGCGGGCAGGCTTCCAATGCCTTGAACATCGGCATGGCAGAGCGAACGCCATGGATGCGCGCGAGGTAACAGGCGGTGGAAACAACGCCGCGTGTACCCCCACCGATAATCAGCGGCTTGTCGAGCAATTCAGGATTGTCGCGTTTTTCAACTGCTGCATAAAAAGCATCGCAATCAATATGGGCAAGCGAGAGCTTATAAAGCTCTTTATGGCGCAATAAACGCGGACTGCCACAAGCATGACAGCGATGTGATTCTGCGCTTCGTTGCATACGAAGGCAATCACGGCAAAAACCTGTTTCCGGGGCGTTTAAAGCAGACATCTCTTTCATGGGTTGATTATAGCGTAAGGTGAACATATTGTGAACATGTTTCGACATATTTTTATGTGCACCTATACGACATTAGTAACAGGGACGGCGAGTCGGGCTTGACAAAATTGCTATTATCGCCAACCCTGTTGTTATGAAGAAACATGTCACATCCATTTTCCATCGGGTTAACCCGATCGCAGGATATTAGCCCTCGGAGACCGGCTTAGCGCAGCTGGCACTCAGGGGGAGACATGGTATTTATGTTTGCAAATTAACCAAAGCGCTTTCAATTAAAAATTAAAATAACTGGTCTCAGGTCGTCAAAACCCTGAGGGCGGATATCATTCAAACGATAGTGGGATCGCCATGAGCGGAAAGAATCGTAAAAAGCCGAATATTGTTATCAGCCAGTTGGATCATGATCGGCTGATGGGGCTTGCGGAAGATGCGCCGGAGCGCGTTGCTGCGGTGGCTGATGAGCTGATTGCCGAATTGGAACGTGCAAAAATCGTGGCCGTCGGCAAGGTTCCGGCTCATGTTATTCAGATGGGATCTGCGATTGAGTTTAAAACGCAGGATGGACAACAGCGCCGTGTAACGCTGGTTTATCCGGGTGAAGCAGATATTGCGGAAGGCAAAATTTCTATTTTGACGCCAATTGGTGCGGCTTTGATTGGTCTTGCATCGGGTCAGAGCATTGCTTTTGCGGCGCGCGATGGCAAAATGCAGGAATTGAGTGTCGTGCAGGTCAGCAAACCGGGTGAGACTTTACCGCCTGTTGCGGCTGACGGTAATGTGGAAGTTGTTGATTTTGCTGCACGCAAACAGGCGGCAGATGCTTCTTCAGATGATGATGGTCCCGGTCCAAGCGCAGCTTGACCTAACGCATAATATCCAAGCGCAGCTTGACTTAACGCATAGCGTCCAAGCGTAGCATGACCTCGTGCTTTAAGCCCGAGCACAGCTTGACCTGATATATAATGTTCAAGCGGAGCTTGAAGGCAAGTTGGCCTTAAGAAGTTCATAAAAAAGAGCGCTGTAGTGGCGCTCTTTTTTGTATTTAAATATGTTTGATTAAAATTCGCTCATTTGCCCACCCGGCAATTGTCTGGCGGCAGTGACGACAGAGTTAGGCTCTGTTTCGGTCGCCTCACAAAAACGCATCAAAGTTGGCTCATGCGCCAGCAGAAATTGCAAAACGCCGCTCAAAAAACCTGGCTCACGCGCCGCATTGCGGATAGCGGATGCATCTATTCCGGTAAGGGTGAGGAAGCGTGACATGAGTTCCGGCTCTTGTGTCAGCCAGATCAGGGCTTCAATGGCGAGTGCTTCAGCTTGCTCATTATGGGCTGTTTTCACGAAAGGGGTCCTTTTTTATCAACTGGTTTGACTATTATCGTGAAAGCGGCGCAGTTTGATAGTTTTAAAATCAAGACTTTTTATCACGAAATAAAAAACACGGCGGCACTGCATGGTGCAGATGTTGCTCATATAAGAAAAAATGCTTTATAAGGTCTGCAAGCTCAGGCTTTACCTTGAATATATATCAGCGGATTTATATCTGTGATTGATCACCGGAGACATTTCATTGGCACTGGATATTTCTTACCTGACCGCTGCGGGCGCCGGGGCATTATCATTTTTATCCCCATGTGTGTTGCCGTTGGTGCCGCCTTATCTGTGCTATATGGCTGGTGTCAGTGTTGATGATTTCCGCCAAAATGATGTGAGTGTGAAGGCCGATAAAGCTGTCGCAATCAGCAAACGCCGTGCTTTGCTGATTGCCTCACTTTCTTTCGTGCTGGGCTTTACTACCGTTTTTGTCGCTCTTGGTGCCGGTGCATCGTCAATCGGACATTTCTTGCGCCAGTGGCAGCAGGAAATTGCAATGGCCGCAGGTGTGGTCATCATCATTATGGGGCTTAATTTCTTAGGCGTGTTCCGCTTGTCGCTATTGTCGCGCGAGGCACGTTTTCAGGCCAATCGAGCCCCGGCCACACCGCTTGGCGCTTATATTATGGGGCTTGCCTTTGCTTTTGGCTGGACACCTTGCATCGGGCCGGTTTTAGGGCCGATCCTGACTTTGGCTGGCGGCAGCAGCACCGTTGGTGAAGGTGCGGCTCTTCTTGCCGTTTATTCACTGGGTTTGGGTATACCATTTGTTTTGGCAGCTAGTTTTTCCGGTGCCTTCATGCGCTTTTTGGCCAAATTTAAAGTGCATTTGGGTAAGGTCGAAAAGGTCATGGGTATATTGCTGATTATTGCCGGTGTTCTATTCCTGACGGGCGGTATGCAGGCATTTGCGTTTTGGCTTTTGGAAACCTTCCCGATTTTAGGTCGTTTGGGTTAAAATATTAACGAAATAATGGTGATATTCTTCGTGAATATAATCCACAAAATTGCTCTTCAATAACGGATAAAACATGATGACCAGCCGTTCCTGTCTTTCTGTTGTGCTTGCCGCGGGTGAAGGCACACGTATGAAATCAGCCTTGCCGAAAGTTTTACATAAAATTGCCGGTCTGCCATTGGTTTGCCATGTGGTCAAAGCGGTGCAAGCAACGGGTGAAAGCGATGTGGCGCTGGTGGTTGGTCGTGGTGCAGATGCGGTGCGCGGTGCGGTTGAGAAAATAACTGCAAATGTTTCATCATATGAACAGGTCGAGCGTTTAGGCACGGCTCATGCCGTTCTTGCAGCACGTGATGCCATTGCACACGGCTACGACGATGTGCTGATCGTTTTTGGCGATACCCCGCTGATTGAAGCGCAGGCCTTGGAGCAGGCGCGTACGCGTCTGGGCGACGGTGCCGATGTGGTTGTGATGGGCTTCCGTCCGGAAAATCCGCATGGCTATGGCCGCTTGATTGAAGAAAACGGCAAGCTTGTAGCTATTGTCGAAGAAAAAGAAGCTAATGACGCCCAAAAAGCCATTGGCTTTTGCAATGGCGGTTTGATGGCGGTGCGTGGCCAGCATTTGCTGGCACTGCTGGATGCGGTGGATAATAACAATGCCAAGGGCGAATATTATCTAACCGATATTGTGAAACTTGCGCATGACAAAGGCTTGCATGTTGTTGGCGTTGAAGTGCCTGTCGATAATGTGATTGGCATCAACAATCGGTTGGAATTGGCGCAAGCCGAAGGCATCTGGCAAAACCGTAAACGTCAGGCGATGATGATTGACGGGGTGACATTGCTGGCACCGGAAACCGTCTATTTCGCGCATGATACTGTAATTGAGCCGGACGTCATTATCGAGCCGAATGTATTTTTCGGCGAGAAAGTCAGCATTAAAACCGGTGCTATCATTCATGCTTTTTCCCATCTGGAAGGCGCTGTTATCGGCAATGATGCACAGGTTGGCCCTTATGCGCGTCTTCGTCCGGGTGCTGATTTGTCGGCAAAAGCCAAAGTCGGCAATTTCTGCGAAGTGAAAAACGCGAAAATCGGCGAGGGCGCCAAGGTTAATCACCTTTCTTATATTGGTGACGCAACGGTGGGTGCGAGCGCCAATATTGGTGCCGGTACCATTACCTGCAACTATGATGGCTATAACAAGTTTAAAACCGAGATCGGCGAAAACAGCTTTATCGGCTCCAATTCATCACTGGTTGCACCAGTGCGCATTGGCGATAATGCTTATGTGGCTTCCGGCAGTGTGATTGTTGAAAATGTGCCGGATAATGCGCTGGCTTTAGGGCGTGCCCGTCAGGCGGTCAAAGAAGGCCGCGCGTCGATTTTGCGTGAAAAATATGCTGCTCTCAAAGCGCAGATTAAAGCCAGAAGAGAAGGCTGACACTCATGCTTTTCAGTTTTAAAAAAAGGCTGAAAAGCATGAGTGATTATATCTGAACACAGTTTATCTTTATGCAGAATGCTCTGTCAGGGCAGCTCATTTTTAAAAAGCCCTGACAGATTTATTATCAGTAAATATCTATTCGACTAAACTCGGGAATTTTAATTATGTGCGGAATTATTGGTATCGTTGCCGGCAGAGATGTGGCGTCTCTTTTGGTCGACAGTTTGAAGCGGCTTGAATATCGCGGTTATGATTCTGCTGGTATCGCAACCCTTGATGGAGGTGCTTTGGCGCGTCGTCGTGCCGAGGGCAAGCTGGTCAATCTTGAAAACCATTTGAAAGACCAGCCTTTGCCGGGTGTCATTGGCATCGGGCACACCCGTTGGGCAACGCATGGCAAACCGGTTGAGCGCAATGCGCACCCGCATATGACCAAGCGATTGGCTGTCGTCCATAATGGTATTATTGAAAATTTTGCAGAACTGCGTGCCAGCCTTCAGGCTGATGGCTATGTGTTTGAAACTGAGACAGACACCGAAGCCGTAGCTCATTTGGTTACCCGCGAGATGGATCGCGGCCTGCCGCCGATTGAAGCGGTCAAAGCTGCCTTGCCGCAATTGCAGGGTGCTTTTGCGCTGGCGATTATTTTTGAAGGTGTTGAAGGCCTGCTGATTGGTGCGCGTCAAGGGCCGCCACTGGCAATCGGCTATGGTGACAATGAAATGTATCTGGGTTCAGATGCGATTGCTCTGGCGCCGCTCACCGATATGATCTGCTATCTGGAAGATGGTGATTGGGTTGTGGTGCGCAAAGACGGTGCCACTATTTATGATGCACAAAACATGGAAGTGAAACGCGCTGTCCAAAAAGTACAGTCACAGGAGTTTCTGGTTTCCAAAGGCAATCACCGCCATTTCATGGAAAAAGAAATCCATGAGCAGCCGGAAGTGATCGGCCATACATTGGCGCATTATCTCGATCTCTCCACCGGCACTGTGCGTCAGGATGTGGCGGAACTGGATTTCAGCAAGATCGACCGTTTGTCGATGTCTGCCTGCGGTACTGCTTATTATGCGGCTGCAATCGGCAAATATTGGTTCGAGCAGATTGCGCGTTTGCCGGTGGATATTGATATTGCGTCTGAGTTCCGTTACCGCGAAATGCCGCTTTCCAAAGACACTTTGGCACTGTTTGTGTCGCAGTCGGGTGAAACAGCCGACACGCTGGCTTCACTGCGCTATTGCAAAGCGCAAGGCTTGAAAATTGCTTCAATCGTCAATGTGACGACCTCCACTATTGCGCGCGAATCTGCTGCTGTTTTCCCGATTCTTGCAGGACCGGAAATCGGCGTGGCTTCGACCAAGGCTTTTACCAGTCAGCTCACCGTGATGGCATCATTGGCGATTATGGCGGCCAAACAGCGTGGTGTGATTGATGACGCACAAGAGCGTGTACTGGTCAAGCAATTGTCGGAAGTGCCGCGCATTGCCAATCAGGTACTCAAACTTGAAGGCGAGATTGAGAAAATTTGCCGTGAATTGGCGCAAGTTAAACATGTGCTCTATTTAGGCCGCGGTACCTCTTTCCCGCTGGCGATGGAAGGCGCTCTGAAATTGAAGGAAATCTCTTACATTCACGCCGAAGGCTATGCAGCCGGTGAATTGAAGCATGGGCCGATTGCCTTGATTGATGATTCAATTCCGGTGATAGTGATTGCACCGTCTGATCGTCTTTATGAAAAGACCGTTTCCAATATGCAGGAAGTGGCAGCACGCGGCGGACGCATTATTTTGATTACCGATGCAGAGGGCGCCAACAACGCCAGTGTTGATACAATGGCGACAATTATTCTGCCCGAAATGGCTGAATTTATCACTCCGCTGCTTTATGCCTTGCCTGTGCAAATGCTGGCCTATTACACTGCGGTTTTCATGGGAACCGATGTGGATCAGCCACGAAATCTTGCAAAATCGGTAACAGTTGAATGAAAGTAGCTGAAAAGCTTGCCTCAGCGCTGGCTTTGTTCTAGCCAATAGAAAACTTAAAACTTAGCAGTGACGAGCCAGTATGTCCCTTATTGATACACGTACGCCTGAACCAAAACGTTTTATCTCCGGCGCCACCGGCGATTGGGAAGTTGTGATTGGCATGGAAGTCCATGCGCAGGTCACTTCAGAATCAAAGCTGTTTTCCGGCGCTTCCACATCTTTCGGTGCCGAGCCGAATGCCAATGTGTCGCTGATTGATGCAGCGATGCCGGGCATGTTGCCGGTCATTAATATGGAATGTGTCCGTCAGGCCGTTCGTACCGGCCTTGGCTTGAAGGCACAGATCAATTTGAAATCGGTTTTTGACCGCAAAAATTATTTCTATCCTGATCTGCCGCAGGGCTACCAGATTTCACAGTTCCAGCAGCCGATTGTCGGTGAAGGCAAGATCATGATTTCGGTTGGCCCTGATTCCAAAGGCCAGTTTGAAGATGTGGAAATCGGCATTGAGCGCATCCATCTCGAGCAGGATGCCGGTAAATCCATGCATGACCAGCATCCAACCATGTCTTATGTGGATTTGAACCGCTCCGGCATGCCGTTGATGGAAATCGTCTCCAAGCCAGATTTGCGCTCGTCCGATGAAGCCAAAGCTTATCTGACCAAGCTGCGCACCATTGTGCGTTATTTGGGCACCTGCGATGGCAACATGGACGAAGGCTCGATGCGCGCCGACGTTAACGTTTCTGTGCGTCGTCCGGGCGGCGAATTTGGCACACGTTGCGAAATCAAAAACGTTAATTCGATCCGTTTTGTCGGTCAGGCGATTGAATATGAAGCGCGTCGCCAGATTGCAATTTTGGAAGATGGCGGCAAGATTGATCAGGAAACCCGCCTGTTTGATCCGGCTAAGGGCGAAACCCGTTCCATGCGCTCTAAAGAAGAAGCGCATGATTATCGTTATTTCCCTGATCCTGATCTGCTGCCGCTTGAATTTGATCAAGCTTTCGTTGATGCGCTTGCCGCAGACTTGACCGAATTGCCGGATGACAAGAAGCATCGCCTGATCGAAGAGCAGGGCATTTCGGTTTATGATGCATCTATTCTGGTTACTGAAAAAGCGATTGCTGATTATTATGAAGCGATCGTTAAGGGTCGTGATGGCAAGATTGCTGCCAACTGGGTTATCAATGATCTGCTCGGTGCTTTGAACAAGGCTGGTAAAGATATCGAAGAAACACCGGTTTCAGCCGATCAACTGGGTGCGATCATTGATCTGATCAAAGAAGGCACCATTTCGGGCAAGATCGCCAAAGATTTGTTTGAAATTGTCTGGAATGAAGGTGGCGACCCGAAAGCTATCGTTGAAACCCGCGGCATGAAGCAGGTAACCGATACCGGTGCGATTGAAAAAGCCGTTGATGAGGTGATTGCTGCCAATCCCGACAAAGTGGAACAGGCAAAAGCCAAACCATCTTTGGCTGGTTGGTTTGTTGGTCAGGTGATGAAAGCAACCGGCGGTAAAGCAAACCCGCAGGCTGTCAATGATCTGGTCAAAGCCAAACTTGGTATCGAGGAATAATATGTGGGTTCGTACAGCCGCTGAAGCGGATTTAAAAGCCGTTCACGAGCTGCTGTTGACCACGTGGAGCGCAAGTTTTGACGATGTTCTGGGTAAGGAGATCGTCAAAACAATCACCAATGAGTGGCATTCATTGTCGGCTTTGAAAGCCAATTTGAAGCGCCCTTATTCGGAGTTTTTGGTCGCAGATGATGGCAACGGGCGTATTATCGGTATGGCCTATACCCATCAAGAGACCCGTGAAACAGCAAGCCTCAATCAACTTTATGTGTTGCCTGAAGAGCAGATCAAAGGCGTTGGTACGACACTGCTGGATGAGATCGAAACGGCTTTTCCGGGTGTTACTGCAATGAAGCTTGAAGTGTTGGAAGTGAATGTCCGTGCCCGTCGATTTTATGAGCAAAAGGGCTACATCCAAATTGGCCGCAATGCAGAGTGGGGTTCTTTGAATTTTAAAGAACCTGTACTGATTTTGCAAAAGAGCCTGAATGCTTGGGTGATGTGAAGATGGCGGCCTTCAAACTTCCGTCTTTTTTTATTTCAGCGTCAAGATGACCCGCTATCGGAACTTGCCATCTTGCGTTGAAAAGTCCATAAGCCAATGAACGATTTACGTGACGTTTAACGCCGACAGAACCGCTTAAATATTTTGGATCCGGAATAAAGCCATGATGAAATTTTTGACACAGTTCTTCACTTGGTGGAATGGGCAGACGCTCGGAACCCGCCTGCACACATGGCGTAAAGGTGAACGTGTGGGCGAGGATGAATTCGGCAATATTTACTATCAGGGCGGCAAGGATTCTGAAGGTCGCACCCGCCGCTGGGTGATCTATAACGGCTATTCTGAAGCAAGTGCCATTCCGGCTGGTTGGCACGGCTGGATGCATCATCGCGTTGATACACCGCCTTCACAGGAAGATTACAAACCGCGTGAATGGGAAAAGCCACACCTTGCCAATCTCACCGGTTCACCGCTTGCCTATCGCCCTAAAGGTGCGATTGCGTTGCCGGGAACTACGCAGGGAGAACGTCCTCGTGTAACCGGTGAATATGATGCTTGGACACCCGGTTCATAATTCAGGTTTGTGAGAACAAAAGCGCCGGATAAATATCGCGGCGCTTTTTTATTTCAGGTTGTTCGGTTGCTCCGAATCGCCACAATTTATATTTAAGTTATTCATCGGAAACATTTGGACGGATATTTACTTGGTCATGATCATTTGCCGGTTACTATCAGGAACAGCAACCACTCTGGTCAGTCGCTGCCATAGCGCCGGAAAATTAAGCTGTGTTTTTGCAACCTGCTTGTTGATGGCAGGTGGCGTCGCACATGCAGATCGCATTGAAAATCCTGTGGCTGAATTTTCCGGCCTCGACAAGATCACCGGTCGCATCACCACATTCGATGTTTATATCAACGAAACGGTGCAGTTTGGTGCTTTACAGGTAACGCCAAAAGTTTGCTATTCCCGCACGGATAATGAGGCGCCGCGCACGGATAGTTTCGTCGAAGTGGATGAAATTACCCTTGACCGCAAAATTCGCCGTATTTTTAATGGCTGGATGTTTGCCGATAGTCCTGGTCTCAACGCGGTCGAGCACGCCGTTTACGATGTCTGGCTGAAAGACTGCAAACAGAAGTCTGATGTGCCGGCACCTGCCAAAGGCAATTGATCAGCACAGATCCTAACTATTTATATTGTGCCTAAGCGCACCATGTTAAAACATGGCGTCGCCTGTGAGAGCTTCTTCAAGACGACGTTCATATTGTTTGCGGGTAATTTCAATCGCTCCGAGACTTTTTAAATGTTCGGTTATGAATTGTGTGTCCAGCAGAATAAAGCCACGACTTTTGAGATGTTCAACCAAAAAGGCGAGGCAGATTTTTGAAGTGTCGCGCTTACGGCTGAACATGCTTTCACCAAAGAAAGCACGCCTCACACTAATGCCGTAAAGGCCACCGACAAGTTCGTCTCCATCCCATGCCTCTACACTATGGGCATGTCCCAAAGCATGGAGACGCATGCAGGATGCTTTGATGGGATCATTGATCCATGTGCGTTCACGCTCACCTTCGCCATTGGCACAACCGCGCAAAACACCTGCAAAATCCGTGTTCATTTTAATTTGATATTTTTGCTTACGGATGGTTTTGGCAAGGCTGCGGGAGACGTGAAAATCTTCAAGCGGAATAATGCCGCGCTTTTCGGGACGTACCCAATAAATTTCCGGATCGTCCTCTTCTTCGGCCATTGGGAAAACACCCGACGCATAGGCGCGTAGAAGCAGATCCGGGTCAATATATAATTCGTCTTTGTCGAGAGCGTCGATATTTTGGGTCATAATGAGAGTTCGCCATGAATCTTTAATATTTGCAATGGCTGGCTATGGTTTTCAAAAAATAGACACAAAAATAAACCGGCAATAACAATGATGTTGTTGCCGGTTTGATTTTAGCTTTCGCTTGTAAAGCGGAATATGCTGTTAAAACCGCTTAGCGCTTGGCAGCTGCCGCTTTGTTGGCGAGATATTTTTCCAACCAATGGATGTCATAGTCGCCATTAGCAATGTCCTGATTGGAAACCAGATCCTGAAACAGCGGAATGGTTGTGTTGACACCATCAACAACAAACTCATCCAATGCACGGCGCAGACGCATCATGCATTCCACGCGGTTACGGCCATGCACAATCAGCTTACCGATCATGCTGTCGTAATATGGCGGAATGCGATAGCCGGAATAAACACCGGAATCGATGCGGATACCAAGACCACCTGGTGTGTGGTAATGGGTAATCTGGCCAGGTGATGGCACAAATGTTTCCGGATGTTCGGCGTTAATACGGCATTCGATTGCGTGACCGGAGAAGCGCACATCCTGCTGTTTGACAGAAAGACCAAGCCCTGCTGCAACACGGATTTGCTCATGCACCAGATCAATACCGGTAATGGCTTCGGTGATTGTGTGTTCCACCTGAAGGCGGGTGTTCATTTCAATGAAATAAAACTCGCCATCTTCATAAAGGAATTCAATCGTACCGGCACCACGATAGCCAAGTTCTGCCACCGCATTGGCGCAGATCATACCGATCTTGTGACGGGCTTCTTCGTTGAGGGCAGGTGAGTTGGCTTCTTCCCAGACCTTCTGGTGACGACGCTGCAAGGAGCAGTCGCGTTCGCCCAAATGGATGGCATTGCCGGCACCGTCGCCAACGATTTGCACTTCAATATGGCGTGGTTTGCTTAAGTATTTTTCAATATACACAGCATCATTGCCAAAAGCTGCACCAGCTTCGGTTCGCGCAGTCGAAAGAGCAATTGAAAGCTCTTCTTCCGAATGCGCCACTTTCATGCCGCGACCACCACCGCCGGCAGTGGCTTTGATGATGACCGGATAGCCGATTTCCGCAGAAATTCGGGCCGCTTCCGCATCATCGGTTACGCCGCCTTCTGAACCCGGAACAACCGGAATACCAAGACGTTTTGCAGTGCGTTTTGCTTCAATCTTATCGCCCATGATGCGGATATGTGCAGCGGTCGGGCCAATAAAGGTGATGGAATGTGCTTCCAGAATTTCTGCAAACTTGGCGTTTTCAGACAAGAAGCCGTAACCTGGATGAATAGCATCCGCGCCGGTAATTTCGCAGGCAGCTACAATCTGATGGATGTTCAGGTAGCTGTCGCGGGAAGGAGGAGGGCCGATGCAAACACTCTCATCAGCCAGACGGACATGCATAGCATCCGCATCTGCTGTCGAATGAACAGCAACGGTTTTAATGCCCAGTTCCTTACAGGCCCTGAGTATTCGAAGAGCAATCTCGCCACGATTGGCTATGAGAATTTTTTGAAACATGATGATCCTCGCCGAAAATTATTCGATTACGACCAGAGGCTCACCAAATTCGACCGGTTGAGCGTCAGCAACGAGAATAGCTTTAACCGTTCCTGCACGTGGTGACGGAATCTGGTTCATGGTCTTCATTGCTTCAATGATCAGCAGCGTCTGGCCTTCTTTAACCTGAGTGCCAACCTCGATGAAGTTGCGTGCACCAGGTGCCGGAGCCATATATGCGGTACCAACCATTGGTGAAGGGACAGCATTTTTAGAAACATCAGCCGGAGTAGCTTCGGCAGGCGTCGTAGCTGGTGCTGCGGCAGCGGCCGGAGCCATTGCAGGAACTTGATAGGCAGGAGCCTGCTGTACTGTTATTTTACGTGAAACGCGGATGCGCAATTCACCATGTTCGACTTCAATATCTGTCAGATCTGTGTCGTTGAGGATATTGGCGAGATCGCGAATGATCTCTTTATCGATACCAGAGCTTTTAGATGACATTATAAGGCCCCTTTAACGCTTGTGCCCGTGTTTTATTGTTCTGTGGCAAATGCCGCGAGAGCGCGTAATCCTAGCAGATATCCTTGTGCTCCTAATCCGAAGATGACGCCTTTGGCGACCGGAGAAACATAAGAATGCTGGCGGAACGGTTCACGCGCGTGGATATTGGAAAGATGAACCTCAATCACTGTTACTTGTGCAGCTCTGATCGCATCTTGCAATGCAACAGATGTATGCGTGTAAGCCGCCGGATTAATCAGCACAAACGCATTTTCAGCGCCTGCCTCCTGAATCCAGCTGACAAGATCACCTTCATAATTGGATTGACGAAAGTCAATCTCAAGCCCAAGCTTTTCAGCTTCCTGTTTACAGGCTTCTGAAATCCCTTCAAGTGTTGTCACACCATAAATACCCGGCTCACGCGTGCCGAGTAAATTTAAATTAGGGCCGTTGAGCACAAAAACTTTTTTGGTCATACCTGTTTTTCTGGCCTGTTTTTCTGACCTGTCTTACCAGCCTGTCTTATCGGCGTATATCGCCTCAAATAATCCCGAGCCGAAATTCCATTTCATATAGACTTGCGCGCGGCAAGTTAAAACCCATTAAAATAGTCGTAATATATAAGTTTGGTGGATTTCTCCACCAAAATATGACATTTTATTTTTTCTGAGCGCGTGCTTGCGCAATTCGTTCCTTCAAACCGTCAGCGCCGATCGCCCCCGGCACCAGTTCATTGCCAATAACATAGGAAGGCGTTCCGTTGATATCGAGTTCGTTTGCAAGTTTATAAGCATTTTGAAATGAAGATGTCACTTCCGGTGAATTAATTTTTTCACGCAAAGCTGCTTCATCAGCGCCAAGCTTGACGGCTTCAGCAATGACAGTTTCATCGGTGGAGC
Organism: Paenochrobactrum sp. BZR 201-1; assembly: GCF_044987585.2. NCBI lineage: Bacteria > Pseudomonadati > Pseudomonadota > Alphaproteobacteria > Hyphomicrobiales > Brucellaceae > Paenochrobactrum > Paenochrobactrum sp. BZR 201-1. The sequence continues at coordinate 111,128 of NZ_JBJDRZ020000006.1, forward strand.
GATCAGGCGTTGTCATCAAAGCCATATGAAGATCACGATATTTTTCCGGCATCATCAGCTTGAATGCCTGTGCCGCCATATGCGCTTTGATTGAATCAGGGCCCAAAATCGGAAACTCTTTCATCACAAAGCGGACATTCGGATCGCTTTTGATAATGGCTTCCATATCCGGCATGGCGCGTTTGCAATAGCCGCAATTGTAATCAAAAAATTCAACGACAGTCACATCCCCATCAGGATTACCGAGAACAGCATCATGGCTGGAATTGAGCAATTCTTCCTGATTGCTGGCAATGACCTGCTTGATACGAATTTCTTGTTCTGCGGCTTGTTTTGTTTCCAGTGCCGTTTGCATCTCTGTCAGAATTTCAGGGTTTTTGATCAGATAGTCCCGTACGATTTTCTCAACAGCTGTCTGGTCAAGCGGAGCTGAAGCTGATTGTGCCTGCGCTTGCAATTGTGCAAAGCCACCGCCGAATAGAGCTGTGCTGCCGATAAGGGCGCTGGCAAACAGAGTCGTGAATGCACGGGTCATACGAATTCCAATCTCTTTAATTTTATACCATATCCTATCGCCTTGATGAGGCAATGTGGTCAAGTGCTGTTATTTTTTGGTGTTGATAATATCTTGCGCGCGCAACCAGTCAGGCGAACCTTTTTTCATTTTTTGCTGTGCACGGGTTGCGAATATTTTCGCTTGCTGGCGATTGCCGGAATAATAATGCATATCGGCAGTCGCAAGATCTGCCAAAGCAATTTCACCTGATTGACCATAGGCTTGAGCCAAATAACCGTAGCCGCTCGGGAATTCCGGATCGCGGGCAATGCCTGCTTTTAATTCGCGGATCGCGGCAGGCATATTGGCTTTTGTGCCGGTCAGCATCAGTGCGCGGCCATAGCTCATGCGCAACAAACTGGATTTCTTCGGATCAAGTGCGGTGGCCTGCTGCATCGCTTTTGCGGCCCCCACAGGGTCATTGGCTTTCATTAAGATTTCACCGCGAATCTCGTGAAAATAAGGATTCTTCGGTTGCTCTTTGATGAGCGCATCAATTTTGGGCAAGGCATTGCGGGCAGAACCATTTAAATAGGTGGTGATTGCATCGCCGTATCGGGCAGCAAGGCCGCGTGGATTATTGCGGAAAATACGTTGCACCGAGCCCATGCCGGAATAGGCCGCAATCTTTGCACGCGCCATATCATGGCGCAATTGAAGAGCCGCGCTGTCTGTCTTGTTAAAATGCGGACTGGCTTTTGCCAAATTTTCCAGATTGGCAATGCGTTCACGCGGTAATGGGTGGCTCACCCGATATTGATCAATCTGGGTGCCGTTCAAAGACAAAGCATTGGCAAAGCGCGAGAAAGTGGTCAGCATTCCTTTGGCGGATTGACCGGTTGCATTGAGATAATTGATAGCCAAGCGGTCTGCGGTGATTTCTTCTGTACGTTGATAAGATAAAAGACTGCGCATGGCCGCTTCGCCGCTGCCAAGTGCAATGCCGCCTGCTGCTCCAACAGCCGAACTATTGCCAGCTGCAGCCCCTGCAACACCGGCGCCCGCTCCGATAAGTGCACCAATGACAGCCATGGTTTTGGCGCGGCTTAATTGTTCACGCAAACGATCCTGATGGCCGCCAGCCAGATGGCCTGCTTCATGCGCGATGACGCCAATCAGCTCATTCGGGGTTTCGGATTGTGCCAATGCACCGGTATTGATAAAAATACGTCGACCGTCGACAAAAGCGTTAAAACTGCTCGAATTGACGAGAATCGTTTGAACATTGCGCTTTTTTAAACCGGCGGCGTTTAAAATCGGATTGGTGTAATCCGTAATCAATGCTTCGATTTCAGCATCACGAATGATTGATACGCTGCGTGATTGTGCCAATGCGGGCAGGGTGCTTGTTACTGCGATCGCCAATGTCAGTGTGCTGGCAAGAAATCTGGCAGTCGTGCCTTTCGTAAGCATGCGGCAGGAGGTGTTGAACAACGATACCGTTTGTTGCTTGGCGGGGGTCATCATGTCAGCCTTCCATTTAACACTACATATCCATAGCCGATAATCTATTGATATAAAAATAATTTGTTGCAATTGATTATAATCAGCTTTGCTACATATGCGTGAATCGATTGCTTTATTAATCGGGCAAATATACGGCATGGTGGGCATCAGACAGCAAATCTGGCGCTTTTTATTGTTTAATTTATACCGGAGATGGCCGTGAGCATTTTTTCAGCCCGTAGCGAAATTGAACCTTTTTATGCAATGGACTTGCTGGCGAAAGCCAATCATCAGCGTTCATTAGGGGCTCCGGTTATTTCAATGGCAGTGGGGCAGCCGGCTGATCCGGCACCCAAAGTGGTATTGCAAGCAGCTGAAAAAGCTCTGAAAGATGGTCGTATCGGCTATACGGATGCGTTGGGTTTGCGAAGCTTACGTGAAGCAATTGCCAGGCATTATACAGATTATTATGGCGTGAATGTTGATCCGTCACGCATTGCGGTAACAACGGGTTCGTCTGCTGCTTTCAATCTGGCTTTTCTGGTTTATTTTAACCCCGGTGACAGAGTAGCAATTACGCGTCCTGGTTATCCGGCCTATCGCAATATTCTCAAAACGCTGGGAATTGAAGTGGTGGAAATTGGTGCCGGTGATGGCAAAGATAGCAATTTAACTGCCGAAGCTTTAGCTGCTGCCCATGCAGAAAAACCGCTGAAAGGCGTGCTTTTTGCCAGTCCTGCCAATCCGACCGGTGCGGTTTTGTCGACCAAAGAACTGCGCGCTATTATCGAGACTGCAAAAGAGCGCAATATCCGTGTGCTGTCGGACGAAATCTATCATCGTCTGTCATATGATAGCGATGATATGACTGCATTGCAGCTGGCTGATGATGTGACAATTATCAACTCATTTTCCAAATATTATTGCATGACCGGTTGGCGCATCGGCTGGATGGTCTTGCCTGAAAGCGATATTCGCGCTGTCGAGCGCATTGCGCAAAGCCTTTATATTTCGGCTCCGGAATTGTCACAACATGCAGCGATTGCAGCTTTTGACGGCACTTCAGAGCTTGAACTGGTGAAAGATCGCTACCGGCGCAATCGTACTTTGCTGAATGTACAATTGCCCAATATTGGTTTGAAATTTGCTGCCCCAATGGACGGCGCATTTTACGCTTATTGTGACGTATCGAACTTTACCAATGACAGTATGGCATTAGCCTATAAGATGCTGAGTGAAATCAATATTGCTGCAACGCCGGGCCGTGATTTCGATCCGGTTGACGGGCATCGCACTATGCGTTTTTCATATGCTGGCAGTGAAGAAGAGATGCGGGAAGCCGTGCGCCGTATGGCTGACTGGTTTGGTCGCGTCCATATATGATTGATAAAAAACGGAAGAGGGGATCTTCCGTTTTTTTTAATGCATCAGATTGTGTTTGATCTGATATTGCCCGTCATTTTGCCGGCTGAATAGATTGTTGATTTGCGGGTGGCGCAGGGGTTCTCCACTATCATCGACCATTAAGTTTTGTTCTGAAACATAGGCCGAATATTCTGTTTCACTGTTTTCAGCGAACAGATGATAAAACGGCTGGTCGCGCCGTGGCCGTCGGTCTTCCGGAATGGACTGATACCATTCTTCACTATTCGAAAATTCCGGATCAACATCATAAATGATTCCGCGAAATGGAAATAACTTATGTTTCACAACTTGACCGATTTGAAATTTAGCGTGTTTTATCAGTTTCTTATTCCCGTATTATTATTTATAACTTTAAAGTGAGTTTAACTGAATCTTATTTTTAAATCATCTGTTTAATATCACTTTTTTTAAAGTGTTTTTTAACTCTGCTGCCACCAAAAAAACAAAAATAAATCAAATGAGATTATTGACCTGTTAAGGTGCAGCCCTATGTTGTTACCGGAGGATGCTCGAGCAAATTCATGCTTGATAGTGGCAAACGAACTGAAATATTGGAATGAATGTGCAGGAAATAGAAGATTTCACCCGTAACTGGATCGTGCTTGGCAACCATCTGGCGCTCTGGATAACGGCACTTTTCATTTTTGTTGCCTGTCTGATTTTGTTGCCGCGAGTGCGGGGCCAGCTTGTGCAATTATTGTCCCGTTTTGCTGTCAGCCGGTTTGATGTCATCATGACGGGCGCACAATCGCTGGCAAATAATACTTACCGTTTTTTCTTTGCGGCTTTGGCGCTTTATTTTGCTTCGCTGGTTTTGGTGCTTCCGGTGCAAATCTCGCGTATGATTACCGGTATTGTGCTGGTTGCCACCATGGCACAAATCGGAATGTGGAGCAGTATTATGGTCGGTCTTTGGATCGACCATGGCTTGCTGGATAAAAACAATCCTGATCCGGAACGAACCAGTGCAGCGCAAATTATCCGCTTTACCGGTCTTGCGCTTATCTGGACGGCAGTACTGCTGCTGGTCCTGTCGAATTTCGGTATCGATATTACTGCGCTCGTTGCAGGACTTGGGGTTGGTGGTATCGCAATTGCGTTTGCACTCCAATCCATCCTGAAAGACCTGTTTGCCTCGCTTTCCATTTTGCTCGACAAACCGTTTGTCGTCGGTGATTTTGTTTTCTTTAATGAAAATCGCGGTGTGGTGGAACGGATTGGTTTGCGCACGACACGCTTCCGTTCGCTTACCGGTGAGCAGATCAGCGTTTCCAATGACGCGTTATTGAATACACGCCTGTCGAACTTCCAGCGTATGTCTGAGCGGCGCATGCTTTTCAGCTTGCATGTGCAATATGGCGGCTCGATTGACTTATTACAGACATTTCCGGCTTACCTGCAAACGACCATCGAGACTTTGCCTAATACGCGGTTTGACCGCTCGCATCTGGCCGAATTTAACGAACTGGGCGTGCGTTTCGAAGTGGTCTATTATGTGCTGAGTGCTGAATATGCGGATTTCATGAATGCACAACAAGCAGTGCTTGTGGCCGCAGCCAAATGGGTTGAAGCGCATGGTTTGCAATTTGCCCAGCCAACCCGTCGCCTGATTACGGTGAATGATGAAGCTTTAAGCGCTACACAAAAAACATCGCAAGCCGTGCTATAGACGAAGGTCGTAGCAACGATGGTATTATGTCTTTTGCTGATATGAGCTGTTAAGATTCATTCTAAACGACGTGAAACTTGGTGGCAGATATGGAAGCGGTGCTATGATCCTTAAGTATTTATGGATTATTGAAGTTATCATTTTTGCAATCGTACCAATCACTATTTTTCTTTTATGGAAAAAAGATAAGTATTAAGGTGATGCGGGCGATCGGAAGCTGTTATTTTGTGCATGTATACGCATGAGGTTGTATACAGCCTCAAGTTGAATGTTAAATTTTCCGCATGTGGTTTCACAAATCTGTGATCTTTGGATTGATTCTCTTTTTACGTGAATTTTGCAACATTAGCTGGTGTTAAATTAAGATTCTTCTTAATATTATACACAGGCTGAAGGCCGGAAGCCTTGGGTATCAGGCGGGTAAAGCTTTAAAAAAACGAGATATTTGGCAGAGCGAGCTATTTCGTCGAGTAAATGCCTGACTGTTCCAATGTGTCACAGTCTCAGGGGTTGCACTTGGAAGCACTCTGGGGTAACCGTCGCATCGAATTAGCTGTAGTTCGCACGGCATGCCTTTTGAAGCTGCACGGGCGAGGGGTTGCCGTAGATGCAATGTGTCGCAGAGTCGTAACCATGGAGGGCTTATGACTGGGCGTAACGCCTCGTGTTAAGCCGGAAAAGGGATCATGAACGAGCTTTTAAGTTCCTATCTACCGATCGTCATTTTCATTGGCATCGCCATGATTATTGGCATTGCACTTCTGATTGCACCGTTTCTTGTTGCTTACCGGCAGCCGGATCCGGAAAAGCTGTCAGCTTATGAGTGCGGATTCAACGCTTTCGATGATGCGCGCATGAAATTCGATGTGCGGTTCTATCTCGTATCGATTCTTTTTATTATTTTCGATCTGGAAGTTGTGTTCCTGTTCCCGTGGGCTGTTTCGTTCGGCTCCATCGGTTGGCTGGGCTACGGCTCCATGATGGCGTTTTTGTTCGTGCTGACTATCGGTTTCATTTATGAATGGAAGAAGGGGGCGCTGGAATGGGATTGACCAACAGCAACGCCACGCTTATCGCGCCGCAGCCGAAAGGCATTATTGATCCTAATACCGGCAAGCCGATCGGCGCAGATGATGCATTTTTCAGTGAGCTGAATAATGAGTTGTCCGATAAGGGTTTTATCGTCACCTCTGCCGACGCGCTGATTACTTGGGCGCGTACCGGCTCACTGATGTGGATGACCTTCGGTCTTGCTTGCTGCGCTGTTGAGATGATGCACATCTCCATGCCGCGCTACGATGCCGAACGTTTTGGTATTGCGCCGCGTGCGTCACCGCGTCAGTCCGACGTGATGATTGTGGCCGGTACATTGACCAACAAAATGGCACCGGCACTGCGCAAGGTTTATGATCAGATGCCGGAGCCGCGTTATGTGATCTCAATGGGATCATGTGCCAATGGCGGTGGTTATTATCATTATTCTTATTCGGTCGTGCGTGGTTGTGACCGTGTGGTTCCGGTTGATATCTATGTTCCGGGCTGCCCGCCAACCGCTGAGGCGCTTCTTTACGGCATTTTGATGTTGCAAAAGAAAATCCGCCGCACCGGCACGATTGAGCGTTAAGAAGGAGTGAAAGTGATGAGTGAGGAAGCCCTCCGTGATCTTTCGGCCTATCTGAAAGAACGTTTTGCTGATGCAATTGAAGATATCAAATTTGCTTATGGCGAATTGACGGTCAGTGTCTCCAAAGGTAGCCTGATCAATGTTCTGACCTTTCTGCGTGATGACGTACAGTGCCAGTTTGTTAATCTGACCGATATCAGCGGTGTTGATTATCCTGAACGCCCTGAGCGTTTCGATGTGGTTTATCAGCTGATGTCACCACGCCAGAACCTGCGTATGCGCGTTAAAGTGACGGCAGATGAAGATGTGCTGGTGCCGTCTGCAACGGCTGTCTTTCTCGGCGCTGATTGGTTTGAGCGCGAAATTTACGACATGTACGGCGTTTTGTTCTCCGGTCATCCGGATCTGCGCCGCATTCTTACCGATTACGGTTTTGAAGGTCATCCGCTGCGTAAAGATTTCCCGACTACCGGTTTTGTTGAAGTCCGCTACAGCGACGAGCACAAGCGCGTTGTTTATGAGCCGGTTGTCCTGCGTCAGGAATTCCGTAATTTTGACTTCCTTTCCCCGTGGGAAGGAACTGATTACGTGTTGCCTGGCGATGAAAAAGCCAAAGTCAATTAATTGGCTTTGATGCCCAAGTGTGAGGATTGAAAAATGTCTGTAAGTGCTAAGTTGGAAGGTCGTTGCCTGTGTGGCTCTGTGCGCTTTTCGGCGAAGCCTATCAATGACGAAATGGGTGCATGCCATTGCTCAATGTGCCGCCGCTGGACTGGTGGTGTGTTTTTGAGTGTGGAATGCGGCGACAGCCTTGAAATCACCAATGGTGATGATCTTGCATTTTATCGCTCGTCCGAATGGGGGGAGCGCGGATTTTGCAAGGCTTGCGGCTCTAGCTTGATGTGGCGCATGCAGGATGGCTCCCATAGTGTCGTTTCCATTCAGGCATTTGATGATCCTTCGCAATTCAGGTTTACGACGGAAATCTACATCGACAAGAAACCTGATAATTACGCTTTTGCCAATGATACGCGCAAAATGACGGAAGCAGAGTTTCTGGCAGCTTATGCCTCTACACAGGATGCCGACAATGGCTGAGACACAAGTAAGAAATTTTAACATCAACTTCGGCCCGCAGCATCCGGCGGCGCACGGCGTGTTGCGTCTGGTGCTGGAGTTGGACGGCGAAGTGGTTGAGCGCGTTGATCCGCATATTGGCTTGCTGCATCGCGGTACTGAAAAGCTGATGGAAACCAAAACATATTTGCAGGCTTTGCCATATCTGGATCGCCTCGATTATGTTGCACCGATGAATCAGGAACACGCTTATGCGCTGGCTGTCGAGCGTCTGCTCGGCATCACTGTGCCACGTCGCGGCCAGCTGATCCGTGTGCTTTATTCCGAAATCGGCCGTATTCTCAATCACCTGTTGAACGTTACCACGCAGGCTATGGACGTTGGTGCTTTGACACCGCCGCTCTGGGGCTTTGAGGAGCGCGAAAAGCTGATGGTGTTTTATGAACGCGCCTGTGGCGCCCGTATGCACGCAGCTTATTTCCGTCCGGGTGGTGTGCATCAGGATTTGCCTGAGCAATTGGTGCAGGATATCGCTGACTGGATTGATCCGTTTCTTAAAACGACACTGACCAACCTCGACAATCTGATTACAGGCAACCGTATTTTCAAGCAGCGTAACGTCGATATCGGCGTTGTGACATTGGAAGATGCTTGGTCTTGGGGTTTCTCTGGTGTGATGGTGCGTGGCTCGGGTGCTGCGTGGGACTTGCGCAAGAGCCAGCCATATGAGTGCTATTCGGAAATGGAATTCGACATTCCGATCGGCAAAAACGGTGACTGTTATGACCGTTATCTGATCCGTATGGAAGAAATGCGCCAGTCTGCCAAGATTATGCGTCAGTGCTGTGAATTGCTGCTCGGCAAAGAGCGTGTTGGCCCTGTATCGCATACAGACAACAAGATCGTACCGCCGAAACGCGGTGAGATGAAACGCTCGATGGAAGCGCTCATTCATCATTTCAAGCTTTACACTGAAGGCTATCATGTGCCGGCAGGCGAGGTCTATGCAGCTGTAGAAGCCCCTAAGGGTGAATTCGGTGTTTATTTGGTGTCAGACGGCACCAATAAGCCTTATCGCTGCAAATTGCGTGCACCGGGTTTTGCTCATCTTCAGGCTATGGATTTCCTATGTCGCGGCCATATGCTGGCTGACGTTTCGGCGATCCTTGGTTCACTCGATATCGTGTTTGGTGAGGTAGACCGCTGATGTCCGTCCGTCGTCTCGCAGAAGATTCCGTCCAGCCAGCCGCATTTGCTTTTAATGCGGAAAATCAGGCTTGGGCTGAACAGACTATCAAGAAATTCCCTGAAGGCCGTCAGGCATCCGCAGTTATCCCGCTGCTGATGCGTGCACAGGAACAGGAGGGCTGGGTCACCAAAGCCTCAATCGAACATATCGCAGCTATGCTCGGTATGCCTTTGATCCGTGTGCTTGAAGTTGCCACTTTCTATACCCAGTTCCAGCTGAAGCCTGTTGGTACACGCGCCCATATTCAGGTTTGCGGTACAACACCTTGCATGCTGCGCGGTGCGGAAGATTTGATGAAAGTGTGCAAGCACAAAATTCATCATGACCCGCAGACACTCAATGCTGACGGCACATTATCTTGGGAAGAAGTCGAATGTCAGGGTGCTTGCGTCAATGCGCCGATGGTCATGATCTTCAAAGACGCTTATGAAGACCTGACACCGGAGCGCCTGGAAGAAATCATTGATGCTTTCGCGGCTGGCAAAGGTGACACGATTAAACCGGGTCCACAGATTGAGCGAGATTTTTCTGCGCCTGCCAGTGGCCTGACATCTTTGACGACAAGCAATCCGAAAGCGGAGGGCTGATTTGATGCTGGCTGATAAAGATCGTATCTTTACCAATATTTATGGCCTGAAAGACAAGTCGCTTAAAGGTGCGATGGCACGCGGCCATTGGGATAATACCAAAGGTCTGATTGATCAGGGTCGGGATTGGATCATCAACGAAATGAAGGCGTCCGGTCTTCGCGGTCGTGGTGGTGCGGGATTCCCGACTGGTATGAAATGGTCTTTCATGCCGAAAGAAAGCGATGGCCGTCCGCATTATCTCGTGGTCAATGCGGATGAGTCGGAGCCTGGTACCTGCAAAGACCGTGACATCATGCGCCATGATCCGCATACGCTGATCGAAGGCTGCGTGATTGCCGGTTGTGCCATGGGCGCCCATACTGCTTACATCTATATCCGTGGTGAATTCATGCGTGAGCGTGAAGCACTGCAAGCTGCGATTGACGAGTGCTACGAAGCTGGTTTGCTTGGCAAAAATAACAAATGCGGCTGGGATATGGACGTTTACGTCTCCCACGGGGCAGGCGCTTATATTTGCGGTGAAGAAACAGCTTTGCTGGAAAGTCTGGAAGGCAAAAAAGGCCAGCCACGCTTGAAGCCACCGTTTCCGGCCAATGTCGGTCTTTATGGCTGCCCGACCACTGTGAACAATGTTGAATCCATTTCTGTTGCGCCGACCATTTTGCGTCGCGGCGGTGCATGGTTCTCGTCGCTTGGTCGCCCGAACAATGTCGGCACCAAGCTTTTCCAGATTTCCGGTCACGTCAACACACCTTGCACTGTTGAAGAAGTCATGGGTGTTCCGTTCCGTGAACTGATTGAAAAACACGCCGGCGGTATCCGCGGCGGTTGGGATAATCTGCTTGCAGTGATCCCGGGTGGCGCATCCTGTCCGCTTGTGAAAGCAGAAGACATGATGGATGCAGTGATGGATTTCGACGGCATGCGTGACGTTAAATCCTCATTCGGTACCGGTGGTTTGATTGTTATGGACAAATCAACCGACGTTATCAAAGCGATTGCGCGTCTTTCGGCTTTCTTCAAGCATGAAAGCTGCGGCCAGTGCACGCCGTGCCGTGAAGGTACAGGCTGGATGTGGCGTGTGATGGAACGCATGGTGACCGGTAATGCGCAGAAGCGCGAAATCGACATGTTGTTCGATGTGACCAAGCAAATTGAAGGTCACACCATCTGTGCGTTGGGCGATGCCGCTGCATGGCCGGTTCAAGGGCTGATCCGTAATTTCCGCCCTGAAATTGAAAAGCGCATTGATGATTATACACGCAATGCTGTTCAAAGTCGTAACATCGCTTTGGAAGCAGCTGAGTAAAATGGCATGGGCCGGATTTATCCGGTCTGCAGTCTGGATTTAAGGATATGCGGCCTAAGCCGCAGGTTTGGACAAGTGATGGCAAAGATCAAGGTTGACGGCACAGAGATCGAGGTTCCCGATCACTATACGCTCCTTCAGGCAGCCGAAGAGGCAGGCGCTGAAGTGCCGCGTTTTTGCTTCCATGAGCGGCTTTCCATCGCCGGAAACTGCCGTATGTGTTTGGTTGAGGTAAAAGGTGGGCCACCAAAGCCTGCTGCATCCTGCGCGATGGGCGTGCGCGATTTGCGCCCTGGACCAAATGGCGAAACACCGGAGATTTTCACCAATACGCCTATGGTCAAAAAGGCACGCGAAGGTGTGATGGAGTTCTTGCTCATCAACCATCCGCTTGATTGCCCGATTTGTGATCAGGCAGGTGAGTGCGACCTTCAGGATCAGGCGATGGCCTTTGGTACTGATGGTTCCCGCTACCGCGAAAATAAGCGTGCGGTTGAAGACAAATATATTGGCCCGTTGGTCAAAACTGTGATGACACGTTGCATTCACTGCACACGTTGCGTTCGTTTTACCACTGAAGTTGCCGGTATTTCTGAACTCGGTCTTATTGGCCGCGGTGAAGATGCAGAAATCACCACCTATCTCGAAAGCGCGATGACTTCTGAATTGCAGGGCAACGTGATTGATTTGTGTCCGGTTGGTGCGCTGACATCCAAGCCATATGAGTTTCAGGCGCGTCCTTGGGAGCTGAATAAAACTGAATCCATTGACGTGATGGATGCTGTCGGCTCGTCAATTCGTGTTGATACCCGCGGCCGTGAAGTGATGCGTATTATGCCGCGTTTGAACGAGCAGGTGAACGAAGAGTGGATTTCCGACAAGACACGTTTCATTTGGGATGGTCTGCGCACACAGCGTCTTGATCGCCCATATGTGCGTAAAGATGGCCGCTTGGTAGCGGTTAGCTGGCCGGAAGCCTTTGCTGCGATTGCTCAAGCTGTCAATGCAACTTCGGGTGAGCGTATCGGTGCCGTTGCCGGTGATCTGGCAAGCGTTGAAGAAATCTACGCATTAAAGAGCCTGATGAATTCTCTCGGTTCTGTGAATACAGATAGCCGTCAGGATGGTGTGGCGCTTAATCCTGCATTTGGCCGTGCATCATATCTCTTCAACAGCACGATTGAAGGTATCGAACAGGCAGATGCCCTGCTGATCATTGGTGCCAATCCTCGCATTGAAGCCGCTGTACTTAATGCGCGTATCCTCAAAAGATACCGACAGGGTAAGCTGGCTGTTGGTGTGATCGGTGAACGTGCAGAACTGCGTTATGCTTATAATTATCTGGGTGCCGGTGCAGAAACACTCAATGATGTTCTTAACGGCAAGAACGAGTTTGCACAGGTTCTGAAAAATGCATCCAAGCCTTTGATCATTATTGGTCAGGGTGCATTGACCGGTGAAAACGGTGCCGATGTTCTGGCTGCCAGCGCCAAATTGGCCGAGCAGGTTGGTGCATTGAGCGAAGACTGGAATGGTTTTTCGGTTCTCCACACCGCTGCATCACGCGTTGGCGCCTTGGATCTCGGCTTTGTGCCGGGTGAGGGCGGCGTGAAAGCAACCGATATGCTGGGCAAATTGGATGTTGTTTTCTTGAGCGGTGCTGATGAACTCGACATGTCAGCCAAGGGCAACACATTTGTTGTCTATATGGGCACGCATGGTGATGCGGGCGCACATTCTGCAGATGTTATTCTGCCGGGTGCTGCTTACACCGAAAAATCCGGTACTTATGTGAATACAGAAGGCCGCGTACAAATGTCGATGCGTGCAGGTTTTGCACCAGGTGAAGCCAAGGAAGATTGGGCAATCTTGCGTGCTCTGTCCGACACATTGGGTCAGCGTTTGCCATTTGATTCATTGGCACAATTGCGCGCCAAGCTTTATGCAGATTATCCGCATATGGCAGCAATTGATGCAATTGAAGCAGGTAAAATTGCCGATGTTGCTACACTTGGCAAACAATCTGCCAAGCTTGGTTCGCAAAGCTTCGCTTCGACAATTAAAGATTTCTATCTGACAAACCCGATTGCTCGTGCATCAGCCGTGATGGCTGAATGTTCCGCACTGGCTCAAGGTCAGTTTGTGCAGGCGGCAGAGTAAAGCGAGAGAGACGGAAAAATGGACGAAATTTTTGCAGCTTACGTCTTGCCCGCGCTGATTATAGCGCTGAAGTCGGTCGTTCTGCTCGTCGTATTGTTGATTGTAGTGGCTTATCTGCTTTACGCTGACCGTAAAATCTGGGCAGCGGTGCAAATGCGCCGTGGTCCAAACGTTGTTGGCCCGTGGGGAACATTGCAGGCCTTTGCCGACTTGCTGAAATTTGTCTTCAAGGAACCAATCATTCCTTCAGGTGCAAATAAGGGCGTGTTTTTGTTGGCACCATTCATTTCGGCAGTGTTGGCATTGGCGACATGGGCGGTCATTCCGGTCAGCGAAGGCTGGGCAATTGCCAATATTAATGTCGGTATTCTCTATATTCTGTCGATTTCTTCACTTGAAGTTTACGGCGTGATTATGGGTGGCTGGGCTTCCAACTCGAAATATCCGTTCTTGGGTGCTTTGCGTTCGGCAGCGCAGATGGTTTCTTATGAAGTCTCCATCGGTTTTGTGATTGTCACCGTGTTGTTGTGCGTAGGTTCGTTGAACCTCACCGACATTGTACTGGCGCAAAATACCGGTCTTGGAACCATGATGGGGCTGCCTGCTTCATTCCTTGACTGGCATTGGCTGGCTCTGTTCCCGATGTTCGTGATTTTCTTCATCTCGGCCTTGGCAGAAACCAACCGTCCGCCATTTGACTTGGTGGAAGCAGAATCCGAACTCGTCGCCGGTCACATGATCGAATATTCCTCGACACCGTTCCTGCTGTTCTTCCTTGGTGAATATGTGGCCATCACACTGATGTGTGCGTTGATGACCATTTTGTTCCTTGGTGGTTGGTTGCCGATTGTTGATGTGTGGTTCCTCAACTGGGTACCAGGTATTATCTGGTTCATGTTGAAACTGTGCTTCTGCTTCTTCCTCTTCGCGATGGTGAAAGCATTTGTACCGCGTTACCGCTATGATCAACTGATGCGTCTGGGTTGGAAAGTATTCCTGCCGATCTCACTGTTCATGGTTGTTGCAACCGCGACCTTCCTCAAAGTTACCGGCCTCGTGGGTTAAGGAGAAAAACATGTCTTCATTTGCTCAAGCTGCCAAATCGCTTTTGCTGAAGGAATTTGTCGGAGCGTTCTTTTTGTCGATGCGCCACTTTGTCGGCCCTAAGGCAACTTTGAACTATCCGCATGAAAAAGGCCCTGTAAGCCCACGTTTTCGTGGTGAGCATGCGCTGCGTCGCTACCCGAATGGCGAAGAGCGCTGTATTGCCTGTAAATTGTGTGAAGCCATTTGCCCGGCACAGGCGATTACCATTGAAGCAGGTCCGCGCCGTAATGATGGTACACGCCGTACCGTCCGCTATGATATTGATATGGTAAAGTGCATTTATTGCGGTTTCTGTCAGGAAGCCTGTCCGGTGGATGCGATTGTTGAAGGGCCGAATTTCGAATTCGCCACTGAAACACGCGAAGAACTTTACTATGACAAAGAAAAACTGCTCGCTAATGGTGACCGTTGGGAACGGGAACTGGCGCGCAATATCGCACTTGATGCGCCTTATCGCTAATCAGCGGTAAATGAATACTTATCGCGCTAAGCGATAATCGAATGGGTGGCGGGTGAAAATCTTGTCACCGGAGTTTAACTTCACGCTTGGCGTGATGAAAAGAGCAGGCGGAGCAATAGGGCTTCGCCCCGGAAAGGTGTTGGGGTAAACCCATGCTGACAGGTCTAGCGGCAGCGTTTTTCTATCTGTTCGCCTTTATCATGATTGCGAGTGCGGTCATGGTCATCTCAGCGCGCAATCCAGTACATTCGGTGCTGTTCCTGATCCTTGCATTCTTTAATGCTGCGGCGCTGTTTTTGTTAACGGGCGCTGAATTTTTGGCCATGATCCTGCTTCTCGTTTATGTGGGTGCGGTTGCGGTATTGTTCCTCTTTGTTGTGATGATGCTGGATGTGGATTTTGCTGAACTGAAGCAGGGCGCTTTGCAATATGCGCCTATTGGTGCTTTGGTGGGTCTGATCCTGCTGGCTGAACTGGTTGTTGTTTTTGTCAGCACCAAGTTTGCGCCGAAGCTCGGTGAAGCAGGCGTGCTGCCAATTCCGGATCCGGCAACACGCACCAATACGCAAGCTTTGGGTGATGTGCTTTATACCAATTATGTTTTCTTCTTCCAGATCGCCGGCCTCGTTCTTTTGGTTGCGATGATCGGTGCCATTGTGCTGACATTGCGTCATAAACCGAATGTCAAACGCCAGTCGATCCCGGATCAAGTTGCACGTACACCGGAAACCGCCATCGAAATCGTTAAAGTCGAAACAGGTAAGGGCATCTGATATGGTAGTGGGTATCGAACATTATCTTACCGTTTCGGCAATCCTGTTTACGCTGGGTGTCTTCGGTATTTTCTTAAACCGTAAAAACGTCATCGTTATTTTGATGTCGGTCGAGCTTATTTTGCTCTCGGTTAATCTTAATTTTGTGGCGTTTTCTGCAACGCTCGGCGATCTGGTCGGGCAGGTCTTCGCACTCTTCGTTTTGACTGTTGCGGCTGCTGAAGCAGCTATCGGTCTTGCAATTCTCGTTGTTTTCTTCCGTAACCGCGGCTCCATTGCGGTGGAAGACGTCAATGTTATGAAAGGTTGACGGGCAGATGCTCTATTACGCGATCGTCTTCCTTCCACTCCTGGGCTTTCTGATTGCCGGTCTTTTCGGCAATCAGTTGGGTGCCAAGGCGTGTGAATTTATCACTTCCGGCTTTATGGTCGTTGTTGCCGCATTGTCTTGGGTTGCATTTTTCACTGTTGCTATGGGCGACAGCGAACCAATTCGCATCTCCGTCTTGCATTGGGTAACATCGGGTGAATTGTCATTCGATTGGGCTTTGCGCATTGATACGCTGACAGCAGTGATGCTGGTGGTGGTCAACAGCGTGTCCGCTTTGGTACATATTTACTCGATCGGCTATATGCATCATGATCCGCATCGTCCGCGTTTCTTTGCTTACCTGTCGCTGTTTACTTTCGCCATGCTCACATTGGTGACATCGGATAACCTGATCCAGATGTTCTTTGGTTGGGAAGGTGTTGGTCTTGCATCCTATTTGCTGATTGGCTTCTGGTTCAAAAAACCATCTGCCAATGCTGCGGCGATGAAGGCTTTCGTGGTCAACCGCGTTGGTGACTTCGGCTTCCTGCTTGGTATCTTCGGTGTGTTTGCTCTGTTTACCGCAGTGGATTACGACACCATCTTTAAAGCGGCCGGCACTTATATGAGTGCTGGCGAAGGTGCAGACGAAGTTGTTCTGAACTTCTTGGGGCTTTCCTTGACCAAAGGCTCGGCTTTAACAGTGGTTTGCCTGCTGTTGTTCATGGGTGCGATGGGTAAATCGGCGCAGTTCCTGCTGCACACTTGGTTGCCGGATGCGATGGAAGGCCCGACACCTGTGTCGGCTCTCATTCACGCGGCCACCATGGTAACCGCCGGTGTCTTCATGGTTGCGCGTATGTCGCCAATCTTTGAATTGTCACCGGATGCACTCATTGTCGTGACCATCATTGGTGCCACAACTGCTTTTTTTGCCGCAACCGTTGGTCTGGTGCAAAACGATATCAAGCGCGTCATTGCTTACTCCACCTGTTCGCAGCTCGGTTACATGTTCGTGGCGCTTGGTGTTGGCGCTTATGGTGCGGCGGTGTTCCACCTGTTCACGCATGCTTTCTTTAAAGCACTTCTGTTCTTGGGCGCAGGTTCTGTGATCCATGCGGTTTCCGACGAGCAGGATATGCGTCGCATGGGCGGTTTGCGCAAACTCATCCCGACCACCTATTGGATGATGATTATCGGGACAGTCGCGCTGACAGGTCTTGGTATTCCGGGCACCATCATCGGTACTGCCGGATTCTTCTCCAAAGATGCGATCATTGAATCGGCCTTTGCGTCGACAAGCCCGGCTGCAGGTTATGCCTTCACTCTTTTGGTTGTGGCTGCACTTTTCACCAGCTTCTATTCATGGCGTCTGATTTTCATGACCTTCCACGGCAAGCCACGCGCTTCTGCAGAAGTGATGCATCATGTGCATGATTCACCGCCTGTAATGCTCGTTCCATTGTTCATTCTGGCCTTCGGTGCATTATTTGCCGGTGTGTTCTTTGTCAGCTATTTCTTCGGCGATCATTATGACGCTTTCTGGAAGGGTGCGCTTTTCACCGCAGCTGACAATCACATTATGGAAGAAGCCCATCACGTACCAACTTTGGTCAAGTGGTCACCTTTCATTGTCATGGCAATCGGCTTTGTGCTGGCATGGATTTTCTACATCCGGTCGCCAAAAATCCCTTCGGAACTGGCCGGACGTCATCCGGGTCTTTACCGGTTCCTGCTCAACAAGTGGTATTTTGACGAGCTCTATGACTTCCTTTTTGTCCGTACTGCACGTGGTCTCGGCCGTTTCTTCTGGAAAGTCGGTGACGGCTGGCTGATCGACGGCTTTGGCCCGAACGGAATTTCCGCTCGTGTGCTCAATATCACCAACCGTGTTGTTAAAATGCAGACCGGTTTCCTTTATCACTACGCATTCGCGATGCTGATCGGCGTCGCCGCGCTCGTCACTTGGATGATGCTCGGGAGCACTTTCTGATGACTGACTGGCCCATTTTATCAACGGTTACGTTTCTGCCGCTCATCGGTGCTCTGCTCATCTTTTTGATTAAAGATGAGGGAGAGGCCGCGCGCCGCAACATTCGTAATGTCGCATTACTGACAACAGTTTTTGTATTCATCCTTTCACTGGTCGTTTGGGCCGGCTTCGATAATGAGAATGCCGGTTTCCAGATGGTGGAAAAGATTGAATGGCTGGGTGGTGGCATCAGCTACCACATGGGCGTCGACGGTATTTCGGTACTGTTCGTTGTGCTCTCGGCTTTCCTGATGCCTTTCTGTATTCTTGCCAGTTGGCTGTCAGTACAAAAACGCTTGAAGGAATATATGATCGCGTTTCTTATTCTTGAAACGCTGATGATCGGTGTGTTCTGTGCACTCGATCTGTTCCTCTTCTACGTTTACTTTGAAGCAAGTTTGATCCCGATGTTCATCATCATCGGTGTCTGGGGTGGTGAACGCCGCGTTTATGCATCGTTCAAATTCTTCCTCTACACGCTGCTTGGTTCGGTTCTGATGCTGATTGCTATCATGGCAATGTACTGGCAGGCAGGCACGATGGATATTGTTGAACTGCATAAGTTCAATTTCCCGGCCTCAATGCAAACATGGCTGTGGCTGGCATTCTTCGCATCCTTTGCCGTCAAGATGCCGATGTGGCCGGTGCATACATGGTTGCCGGATGCCCACGTAGAAGCACCGACTGCCGGTTCGGTTATTCTGGCGGGTATTTTGCTGAAGCTCGGTGGTTACGGTTTCATCCGTTTCTCGTTGCCGATGTTCCCGCTCGCATCTGCCGATTTCGCACCATTGGTGTTCACGCTCTCGGTTATCGCAATTATCTACACATCACTTGTCGCCTTTGTGCAGACAGACATTAAAAAGCTCATTGCTTATTCGTCTGTCGCGCATATGGGGTATGTGACGATGGGTATTTTTGCGGCCAACGAGCAGGGACTTCAGGGCGCGATTTTCCAGATGCTTTCACACGGTATCGTGTCGGGCGCACTTTTCCTTGGTGTCGGTGTTATTTATGACCGCATGCATACAAGAGAGATTGCCGCCTTTGGTGGTCTGGTCAACAACATGCCGAAATATGCTGTTGCATTCCTGATCCTCACCATGGCGAATGTGGGCTTGCCGGGTACTTCTGGTTTCATCGGCGAATTCCTGACATTGTTCGGTGTTTTCCGTGTGAATACCTGGATTGCGGTTCTTGCAACCTCAGGCGTGATCTTCTCGGCGGTCTATGCCCTTTGGCTCTACCGTCAGGTCATCTTCGGTGCGCTGACCAAGGAAAGTCTCAAAGGCATTCTGGATCTCAGCCCGCGTGAAAAGCTGATCCTCTATCCGCTCGTGGCTCTCACGATCTTCTTTGGTGTGTATCCTATGCCGGTCTTCGACGTGACTGCCGGTGCAGTACATGCCTTGATTAATCAATACGACGCAGCGCTGGCAAATGCCGCAAGCGCAGCGCTGGCGCAGTAAGGAATAAGGCGAAGGCCGATGCAGACCGACCTGATAGCTAATCTCACACTCGCAGCTCCGGAGGTTCTCCTTGCCCTGAGCGCGCTTGCGTTGCTCATGATTGGGGTTTTTTCCGGCTCGCGAGCCTCAACAATCGTCAACGGATTGACCGTTGCCGTGCTGATTGCAGCATTGGCTCTGGTCATTCTGTTCCCGCATGACGGAAAAGCTTTCGGCGATGCTTATATCGCCGACGGTTTCGGACGCTACATGAAAATCCTGACCTTGATCGGCTCCATCGTGACGCTGATCATGTCGGTCGGCTATGCGCGTGAAGAAAAGTTCGACAAGTTTGAATTCCCGGTTCTGGTGGTACTTGCCACACTGGGTATGCTCCTGATGGTTTCGGCATCCAATATGCTGACACTTTATATGGGCCTCGAATTGCAGTCGCTGGCACTTTATGTGCTGGCTGCTTTTAACCGCGACAGCGTTCGCTCGACAGAAGCTGGTTTGAAATATTTCGTTCTCGGTGCTCTGTCTTCCGGTATGATGCTTTATGGTATCTCACTGGTTTACGGCTATACCGGCCATATCGGCTTTGCAGAAATTGCACAGGCAGTATCGGGCGGCGAACGTGAACTCGGACTGGTCTTTGGTCTGGTCTTCATTCTGGCCGGTCTTTGCTTCAAAATTTCGGCTGTTCCGTTCCATATGTGGACACCGGATGTGTATGAAGGCTCGCCGACACCAGTAACAGCTTTCTTTGCGGCTGCTCCTAAAATGGCTGCAATGGCGCTGATCATGCGTGTGGTTGGTGAAGCTTTCGCACCGATTACGCATGACTGGCAGCAGGTGATCATTTTCGTAGCACTTGCTTCCATGATCTTGGGGGCCTTTGCAGCAATCGGTCAGCGCAACATCAAACGCCTGATGGCTTATTCATCCATCAGCCATATGGGTTATGCGCTTGTCGGTCTGGCAGCTGGCACCGAAATCGGTGTGCGCGGCGTGCTGATCTACATGCTGATTTACCTCATCATGACCCTTGGCACCTTTGCTTTCATTCTGGCAATGCGCACCAAACAGGGCAGTGTTGAAGGCATTTATGATCTGGCCGGTTTGTCGCGTTCAAATCCAATGATGGCAACTGCGATGACCATTTTATTGTTCTCGCTTGCCGGTATCCCGCCTTTGGCTGGTTTCTTTGGTAAGTGGTACACATTTGTGGCAGCTGTTCAGGCGGGTCTCTATCCGCTGGCGATCATCGGTATCGTGGCTTCTGTTGTTGGTGCTTTCTATTACTTACGCATGATCAAGATCATGTGGTTTGATGAACCTGCACCAGAGAAGTTCCTGCCGATGGCCGGTGAACTTCGTTTGGTACTGGGTGTATCAGCATTGCTTACTCTGCTCTATGGCCTCTATGCAGGTTATGTGGTGGAATGGGCTGCGACTGCTTCCCAGACATTCTTTTGATGTCGGATATAAATAATGACATTCTTTTGATGTCTGAATTACAAAATAAGGAGTGAGCGATGCACTTCTCGCTTTCTCCAATTGCACAAAGTCAATCCTATCGTCTCGAAACATTCGAGACGATAGGTTCGACCAACGCGGTAGCTCTTGAACGGGCTGCCAGCGGCGATCAGGGTAAAATCTGGTTTGTCTCCAAGCGACAGGAAAGTGGCCGTGGCCGTCGAGGCCGAGCATGGTCGACACCGGAAGGTAATCTAGCTTCCACTTTGCTGCTTGTTGAGCATTTTGATATCAAAATTGCTGCTACATTAGGGTTCGTTGCAGGTTTGAGCCTTGCGGAAGCGCTTGAAGCTGTTTTTTCAAACAGTGCTACCAAAAATACCCCTAAGGTCACGCTCAAATGGCCGAATGATGTTTTCGTCAATGGCGCTAAATTATCCGGCATTTTGCTGGAAACAACATTGCTTTCTCAAAATCGCTTTGGCCTAGCGATTGGTATCGGCACCAATATTGTTAGCCATCCGACTGATTTGCCCTATGAAGCCACATGTTTGCAAAAGCTTGGCAGTGATTGTGATGCGGAAACGCTTTTTATGGCGCTCTCCGATGCATGGGCGGTG
Organism: Paenochrobactrum sp. BZR 201-1; assembly: GCF_044987585.2. Taxonomy (NCBI): domain Bacteria; kingdom Pseudomonadati; phylum Pseudomonadota; class Alphaproteobacteria; order Hyphomicrobiales; family Brucellaceae; genus Paenochrobactrum; species Paenochrobactrum sp. BZR 201-1. The sequence goes on from NZ_JBJDRZ020000006.1 coordinate 132,462, forward strand.
AATTATCAGATCTGGAACAATGGCTTAGGCTTGGATGCTATTCGCCTGAAATGGCTTGAACACGCGCACCAACTGGGCAATCCTGTTTCTGTGATGGTAGATGATAAACTTGTCGAAGGTGTTTTTGAAACAATCGATAGTTCTTGCCGACTGGTTATTCGCGCGGATGATGGAATACGCACAACAATTACGGCTGGTGATGTCTATTTTGGTACAGTGGCATCGGTGCGTAACAACACTTAAACAGTTAATTATTAAGTTGTGATCAGCTGCGGGCTTGCAATGCTTAGTTATTCAGTCCACCTGTTCATCAACAATAGTGATTATGAATTAAGGAGGCTCTATGCCCCGCACACACAATACTCAACTCGTCTTTTTGCCGCTAGGCGGTGTCGGTGAAATCGGTATGAACTTAGCCATGTATGGCTATGGACCCGAGGAGAACCGTGAGTGGATTGTGGTTGATATGGGGGTGAGCTTCGCCGGACCCGAACATCCGGGCGCTGATTTGATCCTGCCGGATATCCGTTTTCTGGAAGCTGAAAAGCACAATGTGCGCGCCATTATCATCACGCACGCGCATGAAGATCATTATGGCGCCTTGCTGGATTTGTGGCCGCGCATTAAAGCGCCGGTTTATGCCACGCCTTTTACGGCTGGTTTGCTGGAAGCTAAACGTCAGGGCGAATATAATGCCCCTGAAATTCCGGTAACCATCTATAAAGCCGGTGAAACTTTCGAAGCAGGGCCTTTCAAGATCGAAGCTTTGGCGGTCACGCATTCGATCCCTGAACCAGTATCATTGGCAATTACCACTGAACTTGGCACCGTTATTCATACGGGTGACTGGAAAATCGATCCGGAACCAACTTTGGGACCGTTGATTGATGAAGCACGCTTCCGCGCACTTGGTGATGCCGGTGTGCTCGCGCTGATCTGTGACAGTACCAATGCATTGCGTGAAGGTGAATCACCGTCCGAACGTGAAGTGTCGAACAGTCTGCGGGAATTGATTGAAAAAGCGCGTGGCCGTGTTGCGATCACCACTTTCTCATCCAATGTCGGCCGTATTCGCTCTATCGCCGAGGCTGCACGTGATGCCGGCCGTCAGGTGCTGATCGTTGGCCGCTCGATGAAACGTGCCATTTCGGTTGCGACCGAACTTGGCTATATGGAAGGCTTGCCGGAATTTTTGAGCGAAGAAGATTATGGCTATATTCCGCGTGAAAATGTGGTGATGATTTTGACCGGTAGTCAGGGGGAATCGCGCGCGGCATTAGCCAAATTATCCCGCGATGAAATGCGTAGCCTTGCGCTGACCGCCGGAGACACGGTGATTTATTCGTCGCGTGCCATTCCGGGCAATGAAAAAGCTATTATCGAGACCAAGAATCGCTTGATCGAGCAGGGCATCAAAATCATCACCGATGAAGATGGTTTGGTGCATGTTTCCGGCCACCCGCGTCGTAATGAATTGCGTCAGATGTATAAGTGGGTACGTCCGCAAATTTTGGTGCCGGTGCATGGTGAGGCGGCTCATCTTGTTGGTCAGGCGTCACTTGGAGCGATGGAAGGTATCGGCCAGATTGCACAAGTGCGCGACGGCGGTATTTTGAAATTGGCACCAGGTGAAGCAAAAGTCATTGACGAAGCACCGATTGGCCGTTTGTTTAAAGACGGAAAGCTGATTGGCGACGAAGATGAAGTCGGTATCACCGAACGTCGCAAGCTGGCTTATGTCGGTCATGTTGCCGTTTCTGTTCTGCTCGATAGCAACCTGAAGATTGAAGGTGAACCGGATGTGGTAGCCTTTGGCTTGCCGGAAGAGGACGGGCAGGGTGATCTGATTGAAGACATTCTTTATGATGCCGCGACGAGTGCGGTTGAAAGCATTCCAAGAGCACGCCGTAAGGATTTGGGTCTGGTGCAGGAATCAGTGCGCCGTGCAGTGCGCGCTAGCGCTAACGAGGTTTGGGGTAAAAAGCCGGTCGTGACGGTTTTTGTAAACCGCACCCGTTAAATCATAATTGAATCAGCGGGAGGGGAACATGCTGGGACGATTAAATCATGTGGCGATTGCTGTGCCGGATCTGGGGACAGCAATCAAACTTTACCAAGATACGCTTGGTGCCACGGTTACTGCTCCTCAGGCATTGCCTGAGCATGGCGTGACTGTCGCTTTCATTGATGTCGGCAACACAAAAATTGAATTGCTGGAGCCGCTGGGCGAAAAATCTTCCATTCAAAGCTTTATTGATCGCAATCCATCCGGCGGCATGCATCATGTTTGCTATGAAGTGGCTGATATTTTGCAGGCGCGTGACCAGCTGAAGGCAGAAGGTGCGCGTATTTTGGGAGACGGCGAACCTAAAATCGGTGCGCATGGCAAACCGGTTTTATTTTTGCATCCCAAAGATTTTAACGGTACATTGATTGAGTTGGAAGAGGTTTAATCATGTCGCTGATGTCTGGAGTTGCTGTTTATTTTATCATCTGGTGGACAGCTTTGTTCGCACTTTTGCCGGTTGGTTTAAGAACGCAGGATGATGAAAATGAAGTGATTCTGGGTACGGTTTCCAGTGCTCCGGCGCGCCCACGGATTTGGCTTGCCTTTTTCCGCACAACCATTGTGGCGACCATACTTTTCGGCCTTTATTATTATATCACTCAGATGAGCGGTTTTAGTCTTGATGACATCCCGCATTTCTATCCCGATCTTAAATAATTACAGATCAAAAACAGTGCAGGACAAGGTGAATTCCTTGGATGATAAGCCTTATCCTGCAAGCCTGTGGATAAGTTTTAAATTTTTTATTTTATAATTTCAGTTGAATTGATGAAAATAAGTCATTGATTTTGAGACATTAAATTTTCTCTCTATTAGATTTGGCTAATTGGGTTTTATGTTCTCAGCAACAAATTGCCTGCGTTTTAGAAGAATTCGCGATCTATAAACGGATTAGTAACCCTGCTTCCATTAGGATGAACGAATTAGGTTGTGGTGTGTCGCTTGCGCCGCAGTGAAAAAAATACCAGTGTTCAGGTGGGTATCGTAGTGCGTATTGCGTTTTTTCAAGCTGCTTCTGCCATCAAAAAAACAGCTCATGCTGCCTTGTTAATGGCTGTCATGACAGGTTGTGCAACATCTCAGGTCGTGCCCGCAGCGGCTGCGCCTGCTAATGATAAATATGCAGCCATTGTTGTTGATGCCAATACGGGCAAAACGCTGTTCGGTTCCAGTGCCGATGCAAAGCGTTATCCGGCATCGCTGACCAAAATGATGACGCTCTATATGCTGTTTGAAGCGATGAAATCTGGACGTGTCAATCGCAATACGCCGATTCCTGTTTCTGCTTATGCTGCATCACGCCCGCCGACAAAAATTGGTTTCAAACCTGGTCAGTCCATTCCGGCTGAAGCTGCAATTCTGGCATTGATTACCAAATCTGCTAATGACGTTGCTGCTGCTGTTGGTGAATATCTTGGTGGTTCGGAAGAGCGTTTTGCGCAGATGATGACCGCAAAAGCTAAGCGTCTTGGTATGCGCAGCACTGTTTTCCGCAATGCGTCGGGTTTGCCGAATATGCAGCAGCATTCGACTGCGCGTGACATGGCAATTTTGGGCATGGCTTTGCGCCAGCATTTTCCTAACGAATATGCTTATTTCTCCAAGCGCAGCTTTACCTATCGCGGTCAGACCATCAATGGTCATAACCGTTTGCTTGGACGTGTAGAAGGTGTTGATGGCATTAAAACCGGTTACACCAACGCTTCCGGCTTCAATCTGGTTTCATCGGTCAATGTTGGCGGCAAGCAAATGGTTGCTGTTGTGATGGGTGGTCGCTCCGCTGCCAGCCGTGATAAACACATGCAGGAACTGATTGCCAAATATCTTCCGCAGGCTAGCCGTGGACGGGGTAATAATGCATTGATCGCCGCGCGTGCTGATGGAACGATCAATGTTGCCTCTGTCTCCTTGCCAACGGCTAAAGAGGCACCGCTGCCGGTTATGCGTCAGGATGGCGGTATTGAGCAGGTTATCAACGGTGAGTTTGGCGAAGGTGATCGTGAGCAGGAACAGCCTCAGGTCTTGGCGCTTGCTGCCCCAATGGCTCGCCCAGCCGCTAAAGCCATCGAGAATGTGATTGTGCCAACACCGCGTGCAGAAGTACCGAATGTTGCCAATAATGCCGTCAATAACAATGTTGACCCTGTCACTACTGCATCATCAGCTGCGCCAACAGGTGGCTGGGCAGTGCAGATAGGTTCTTTGCCAAGTGAAGATCAGGCACGTTCGATGCTCGCGAAGGCCAATGCATCGGTTGGCGGTCTGAAATCTGCCTCGCCATATACTGAAACATTCCAGATGAATGGCACTAAATTTTATCGTGCGCGGTTTGTAGGATTTAGCAGTAAGCAGGCAGCGTGGAATGCATGTGCCGCTTTGAAAAAGCAGAAATACGGTTGCTACGCGATCGCTAACTAAAGAAACAACCTCGTGTTTTGTTGCCACAGTCTTTGTGACGACCGTTGAAAAAACCCGCAATGTTTTGAGTGAAGGGGTTTCACAATGTCGAAGATGTACCATGTGCAGTCTGTTGGTTCATTAAGAGAGCCATCTGATTGGAATCACTATGAAGCAGAAGTTGCGCCAAAGCCGTCGCTTTTCTCGGTTCAATTGTTGCGCGAAGCAGCCTTGAGCCTGGTTGAATTACGTCGTGTATCGCATTCTTTTCAGGCGCGTGATCTGGTAGCCTTATTGAAGTGCCATGCAGCGCGCAGACAGCGGGCAGCGATGCCGAAAGCAACAATTCACATGAAAACTATTGTCAGTTGCGGTCGTCAGGCTGTACGTATCGTTTTGAAATAATGTGGATATGGCGGCGTCTTATAAACCGTCGCAAACATTAGAGCATGTCTCCCAAAAGTGGGCACCGGTTTTGGGATAAAGACATGCGTAAAAACAAAACGCTAGAGCGAGCGCAGTGGATACGATTAAGCGCGACACGCTCTAGAACAGTTGAGGGCGTGTCTCATTCAGATGAGCGCGCTTTTTTATTGTCATGAATTTATAGGTAGTCAAAAGAATCCAGTAGAAAAACAGGCAGTATTTATGAAGATTGTATTGATTGGAAAATAATAGAAATTAGCGGGGTTGCGCCACTTTCAACGATAATCATATGATTTGAAGAAAGTGGCGCGAGTGACGGGGCTCGAACCCGCGACCTCCGGCGTGACAGGCCGGCACTCTAACCAACTGAGCTACACCCGCGCATCTCATTCCGGTTGAACCGGACTTGGTAACCGACGTTTCCGTCTGGTGTGTGGCTCGTTTAAGGTGTTCGCTTGCGACTGTCAAGCGAACAAACTGAAGAAATATGCTGAATGTTGATAAGAATGCAAAAAACTTTGAAAGTCGGTGTATTTGGGCGTTCTTTTTAAGCGGAAAAGCTAAAAAGTGCCGATTTATCAGACAGCTAGAGTGAAATTTATATGCTTCCAACAATCGGAAACATCCTTTGATTCTGCTAAAAATGAATCATCCTGCGCGTAAAAGCCGGATCGCTTCGTCACGGCTGAACAAATAGAGCAAGGTGCGTAGTGCTTCGCCGCGTGGTGTAGTTAGCTCTGGATCTTTCTCCAGTACCAGCCGTGCATCTTTACGTGCAATTTCTAACAAATCAGAATGCACTTCAAGCGAAGCCAGTTTAAAGCCGGGGGTGCCGGATTGCTTGGTGCCAAGCAATTCACCTTCGCCACGCAGTTTTAAATCTTCCTCAGCGATACGGAAGCCATCTTCGGTTTCGCGCATCACTTTAAGACGCGCTTTGGATATTTCACCAAGCGGGCCTTTGTAAAGTAGTAGGCACGATGAGGCTTTCTCACCGCGCCCGACACGACCGCGCAACTGATGCAATTGCGCAAGGCCGAAGCGCTCGGCATGTTCAATGACAATGATGGTCGCATCCGGGACATCGACGCCCACTTCAATAACGGTGGTGGCAATCAGCAGTCTTGTTTCACCTTGTTTGAAGGCACGCATGGCTTCGTCTTTTTCGGCGCCGGTCATACGGCCATGAATAAGGCCGACCTGATCGCCGAACACTGTTTGCAGGGTGTGGAAGCGCTCTTCTGCGGAAGTAAGTTCGACATGTTCCGATTCTTCCACCAACGGGCAGATCCAGTAAATCTTCTGCCCGTTTTGTACGGCGCTTTGCATGCGCTCAATCAACTCGTCCAGACGTTCCAGCGGTAATGTCACTGTGGTGATCGGGCGTCGTCCTGCAGGTTTTTCGGTAAGCTTGGATACATCCATATCGCCAAAGGCGGTGAGCACGAGCGTGCGTGGAATAGGGGTCGCAGTCATCACCAGCATGTCAGGTGCTGTGCCCTTGGCCGTCAGCATCAGGCGCTGATGCACACCAAAACGATGCTGCTCATCAATGATGGCGAGCACCAGATCATGATACTCGACCTTTTCTTGAAACAGCGCATGGGTTCCGATGATAATGTGGATTTCGCCTATGCGTAACTCGTCCAAGATACGTTGACGTTCGCGCCCTTTTTCACGACCTGTCAAAAGCGCGGTTTTCAAGCCGACAGCTTCCGCCAAAGGTGCGATCGTTGCATAATGCTGGCGTGCAAGCACCTCTGTTGGTGCCATTAGGGCTGATTGACCGCCAGCTTCCACCGCATGTGCCATGGCAAGCAAACCGACAATGGTTTTGCCGGAACCGACATCGCCTTGCAGTAAGCGCAGCATCCGCTGCGGCTCTTTCAAGTCAGCAATAATCTCTTGAATGGCTGTCTGTTGGCTGCCGGTTAATTGATAAGGCAGTTTTTGCAAAACCTTCTGAATAATTTTGCCGGTTCCCTGTAATGGGCGCCCAGAGAGTTTGCGTGTTTTTGCGCGCACCAATGCCAAAGCCAATTGTCCAGCCAGTAATTCATCATAAGCCAAGCGCCGGCGGTATGGGCTTTCCAGCTCAATATCCTGTGGCTCTTCCGGCTGATGCATATGACGTAAAGCTTGGTTATGATCGGGAAAAGCTTCCCGTTTGATCAGGGTTTCATCAATCCATTCCGGCAATTGCGGAATGCGGGTTAAGGCTTCATCAATGGCGCGGTTGAGCGTCTTGGGCGACAGGCCAGCCGTGGTCGGATAGACCGTTTCTAATAATGGCAGGGCGTCGGTGTCATGAATACTGGCAATATAATCCGGGTGCACCATCTGGGCGCGTCCATTAAACCACTCCACTTTACCGGAAATAACAACCGTTTCGCCTTCAGGCAGCACTTTATGCAGCCACGGTATCTGTGCATGGAAAAATACAAGCGTAATTTCGCTTGTGTCGTCATGGGCAATAACACGATGCGGCGCATTTGAGCGGGTTTTGCCGGACGCAGAAAAAGCCGGTTGGTGAAAATCCACCACCACTTCCAAAGTGACAATAGCGCCATGTTCGGCCAAATTGACAGTCGGGCGGAAGCGTCGGTCAATCACCGAGCTTGGCGGATAATAAATCAGTTGTCCGACACGTGGCTCATGCCCTGGTTCTGTGCCGAGTAATTTTGCAAGCAAAAGCGACACTTTTGGCCCGATACCGGGAAGTGTTCTGGCGGAGGCAAAAAACGGATCAAGCAGTGAAGGGCGCATGACCCCAAGCTTTAAACGGATTTTCGTTGCATGCAAGTCACTGTGGTAAAAATTTGTGCACTTTTTGTTCTGGATTGCTTAAAAGAGCAAAACAGGTTCCCACATTGCAAATAAATACTGTATAGCGAAGTGAATAGAGTTGAAGCGGAGTGCATTTTTATGACTGACAGTACTGAAGCCACAACTGCAGCGGTTGATAGAGCAGCGGCAAGAGCTGATCTTGATGTCAGACGCAGAAAATTGTTGTTTCGTTCATGGCATCGCGGCATGAAAGAGATGGATATCATCTTCGGCCAATATGCAGATGAATATATTGCCGGTTTCACCGATGCTCAACTTGATGAATATGAGCATTTGCTGGAAGTGCTGGATCGTGACTTGTTTAAATGGGTAACCGGTGAAAGTGCCATCCCCGCAGAATTTGATACGCCATTGTTCCGCGATATTATAGATTTCCGCAAACGTATTGCATTTTAGTAATATCCGTCTTGAAATCACCTGCTGCAATGTAAATCATAGAGTTTTGTCTGATGTCCGTATTTTCCAAATTTGGTTTGAAGCCTTCAAAAAACGCGCATGTCACTATTGATGGTGTGGCGGATGGTTTTGAAGGCTTTTGCCTTGCCAGATTAGTTGAAGAAGTCGGCGAGGGCGGCCCTTTATTATTTGTAATGCGTGACGGCCAGCGTGTGGCGGATCTGGAGCAGGTTTTAAACTTTGTGCGTCCTGATCTTCCGGTGCTGCACCTGCCTGCATGGGACTGTTTGCCTTATGATCGCGTCTCACCGGGTGCCGATACCAGTGCGCGCAGATTGGCAGCATTGGCACATTTATCCAATTTGCAACAGCAACGTCATCCGGCGGTTATTTTAACCACCGCCAATGCAGTATTGCAAAAACTGCCGCCGCGCGCAGCACTCTCCGATCAGGTGATTTCGGCGCGTCCGGGCAATCGTCTTAACATGAACGAACTGGCTGGAAAACTGGAGCGCAATGGCTTTGAACGTGTGCCCACCGTGCGCGATGTGGGCGAATTTGCTGTGCGTGGTGGGATTCTAGATCTCTTTGTACCTGGAACAGGAGAACCTGTGCGGCTTGATTTCTTTGGCGATACGTTAGAATCAATTCGCACTTTTGATCCGGGCAGCCAGCGCACCAGTGGCAATCAAAAAGAGTTTGTTCTTCAGCCGATGAGCGAAATTACGCTCTCGCCGGAAATGATCAGCCGTTTTCGCACGCAATATGTGCAGATGTTTGGAGCGCCATCCCGTGATGATGCGCTTTATCAGGCTATCAGCGAGGGGCGCCGTTTTGCCGGTATGGAACATTGGTTGCCGCTCTTTTATGACGAGCTGGAAACTGTGTTTGATCACGCCGGTTCTATGCCGGTGGTGTTCGATCATCTTGTTGTTGAGGCTTTGGCTGAGCGTCACACATTGGTGCTTGATCATTATGAAGCGCGTGAACGTCAGGCCACGGGCAAAGAGCCGGGCGATAGTGTGCCTTATAAACCAGTGCGTCCGTCCGCACTTTATATGTCGCCAAAACAAGTGCAGGAGCACGCGCAAGCTGCCGGTATGCGCATTGATTTAACGCCGTTTGGCGCGCCGGAAGTGGCAGGCCGCATCGTCATTCATGCCAATGTGCAGGCAGCCAGAAACTTTGCTGAAGAACGTGCCGCCACTGATGTGAACCTCTTTGAAGTGGTGGTTAAATACCTCGCTGATCTTAGAGCGTCAGGTAAAAAAGTTATGCTTGCCGCATGGAGCGACGGCTCGCTTGACCGGTTAATGCAAGTGCTCGGCGAGCATGGTCTTGAAAAGATCGAAACGGTTGATGAGCTGCGCACCGTTAAAGCCTTGTCGCGTGATAAAATAACCGCGGCCGTGTTGGCGATTGAAAGTGGTTTCACTGCCAGCGATCTTGTGGTGGTGGCCGAGCAGGATATTTTAGGCGACCGTTTGGTGCGCCGCACCAAGAAGCGCAAGCGTGATCAGGATTTCATATCGGATGCAGGAGCGCTGACGGCTGGCGATATTGTCGTCCATGTCGATCACGGTATTGGTAAATTTATTGGGCTGAAAACCATCACGGCTGCCGGTGCGCCACATGATTGCTTGGAAATTCACTATGCCGGCGATGACCGTCTGTTCTTGCCGGTGGAAAATATCGAGCTTTTGTCACGCTTTGGCGGTGAGGGTTCGACGGCACTTTTGGATAAGCTTGGTGGCGGCGCATGGCAGGCACGTAAAGCCAAGCTTAAAAAGCGATTGCTGGAAATTGCCGGACATCTCATTCAGATCGCAGCCGAGCGTCAGATGCGCGGTGCGCCGGTAATGCCGCCGCCAGAAGGGCTTTATGCTGAATTTGCAGCGCGCTTCCCATATGATGAGACCGAAGACCAGTTGAGCGCCATTGAGGCAATCACTGATGATCTGTCGCTTGGTCGTCCGATGGATCGCCTGATTTGCGGCGATGTGGGCTTTGGTAAAACCGAAGTGGCATTGCGCGCGGCCTTTATTGCTGCGCTCAATGGTTTTCAGGTAGCTGTAGTTGTGCCGACAACGCTGCTGTCGCGCCAGCATTTCAAGACATTTTCAGCGCGTTTCCACGGGCTGCCGATCAATGTGGCGCAAGCCTCACGTTTGGTTGGTGCCAAGGAGTTGTCGCAGGTCAAAAAAGATGTGGCAGACGGCAAGGTCGATATTGTCGTCGGTACCCATGCACTGCTTGGCAACGGCATCAAGTTTAAAAATCTAGGCCTTCTCATCATCGATGAAGAGCAGCATTTCGGCGTGAAGCACAAAGAGCGTCTGAAAGATTTGAAATCAGACGTTCATGTGTTGACCCTTTCTGCCACACCAATTCCGCGCACATTACAATTGGCGCTGACAGGTGTGCGTGAATTGTCACTGATTACCACGCCACCGGTTGACCGTATGGCGGTGCGTACATTCATTTCACCGTTTGATCCTTTGGTGATCCGTGAAACATTGATGCGCGAGCACTATCGCGGCGGTCATAGTTTCTATGTTTGTCCGCGTGTGTCTGATCTGGCTGAGATCAAAGAATTTTTGGATGAACATGTGCCGGAACTGAAAGTGGCTGTAGCGCACGGTCAGATGGCACCGGGTATGCTTGATGACATCATGAATGCATTCTATGAAGGCCAATATGATGTGCTGCTTTCAACCACAATCGTCGAGTCCGGTCTTGATGTGCCGACCGCTAACACGCTGATCGTTCACCGTTCTGATATGTTTGGTCTGGCGCAGCTTTATCAGATCCGCGGGCGGGTGGGGCGTTCCAAGCAGCGTGCATTCGCGCTCTTTACATTGCCGGTCGGGCGCACATTAACTGCAACGGCAGAACGACGCCTAAAAGTGCTGCAATCCTTGGATACGCTTGGTGCCGGCTTCCAGCTTGCCAGCCATGATATGGATATTCGCGGGGCGGGCAATTTGCTGGGTGAAGAACAATCAGGCCATATTAAAGAGGTTGGTTTCGAGCTTTATCAGCAAATGCTGGAAGAGGCGGTTGCCGAATTGCAGGGCACGGAAGTGGTGGAAAATAGTCAGTGGTCGCCGCAGATTTCTATCGGCACGGCTGTGATGATACCGGAAACTTATGTACCGGATCTGCAATTGCGCCTTGGTCTTTATCGTCGTCTCGCCGATCTGGAAGAAACGCAGGATATAGATGCCTTTGCCGCCGAGCTGATTGACCGTTTTGGTCCGCTGCCCGAAGAAGTGCAGCATTTGCTCAAAATCGTCTTCATCAAGGCGCTATGCCGCAAGGCTAATGTCGAGAAACTGGATGCAGGGCCAAAGGGCATTGTTATCCAGTTCCGTGACAAGATATTCCCTAATCCGGTCGGTCTGGTGAAAATGATTGGTGAGCAGGGTTCGCTGGCTAAAATTCGTCCGGATCAAAGCATTGTGCTGATCCGCGATTGGCCGACACCGGAAAAACGCCTCACAGGCGCGGCTGTTGTGATGACGCAGCTCGCAAAAATTGCAGCTGCGTGATCTCTCACGCAGCTGCTTAAATTTCAGTTGAAATGAAGTCCTTAATTAACGGTCTTCAATGATGCCGGGTTCAAATCCGCTGGCGGCTTGGCTGATTGCATCAGCCAAGACTTCTGCACTTTGTGCGCCCATAACGGCATATTTCTGATCGATAATGAAGCAAGGTACGCCGCGCACACCAATGCGGGTGGCTGTTTCGATCTCTTGGACAATATTTTGTTTGTCAGCTTCTGTTTCAAGTAGTTTTTCAATCACCGGTGCTTCAAGGCCAGCTTTATCCGCTGCTTCCACCAGCACTTTATGGTCACCGATATTTTGGCCTTGCTCGAAATAGCGTGAGAACAATTCGCCAACCAGTTTGTCTTGTGCATCCGGTATACCGGCCTGTGCTGCCCAGTGAATGACGCGATGCGCATCCAATGTGTTGGGTGCTATTTCAATTGCATCGAAATCAAATTCGATATCATTATCTTCGCCAAGTTTAATCAGCTGATCGTGAATTTCATTAATCCGCGACGCAGAACCCAGTTTTTCTTTTATATAGGCTTGGCGGTCTTTGCCACCAGACGGAATGGTCGGGTCAAGTTGATAAGGACGCCAGCGAACTGTGGCTTCCACATCTGGCAGCAGTTCTAAAGCCTGCTGTAAGCGTTTGCGGCCTACAAAGCACCACGGGCATACCACATCCGATATAACATCGATGGTTATTGGTTTGGCAGGCATGATTTATCCTTTTAAAAATGCACTTTTCATTCACAAAACATATTCAGGACTTGACTTTATTGTAAGGGGAAACTTTGTTTTGTGCTGGCAAAATTATACCTTTCTCACAGGTGTTACATTTTAGGTTAAAAGAAGAAATACCAGATAACCAACACTGCAAAAAACGGCACGCCCATCATCCATAAAATTCCTGCACGTAACATGAGTGTCTCCTTTTTCAAATTCTTTATTGGTTTGTTTACAAAGCTCATTGGTGAAAAAAGCTTCTATAAAAAAGCAAACTGCTGACGCGGAAAATGGTTCCGCTTTTATTGAAAAATCAGATAATATAAGTAGCGATTTTGGCATTTTGCAGCTGGATTTGAAGCGCTTTCAGGTGGCTTTGAAGTAAAAAACTGATTCATTGATCCGTATTTTTGATGGTTTCGGCAAACTTTTATCAAACCCTTATTCTCTTGTTTGGAGCATTTGGGAGGGGATAAAACCTGTTTGAGTTAATTAATTTCATGCTGCTCTGTCCCTTGTGGAATACGGGATCGAGCAAGATTTAGAAGTGTCTCATATGAATAGAATCTCGTGTTCGGGTGGACACGAAATGAAATATCTATATAATAATCGTGAAATCTGAATTTGGTGATTTTTTTATACTAAAATTTTTAAGTTTATACTTATGGTTTTAGTATAATAATTCATGTTTACTTGTTTAAGGAGGTTAGGTCTGCCCGACAAGGCAGGGTTAATTTTAATGTATGGTATTTATTACGGATAACGATAGTAAAGAAACTTCCGAAAAAATAAAAATCTCTTTGAAAAATGTTTTCAAAGTTTTTGGCGACCGGCCGGAGCGCGCTCTAAAAGAATTAAAGTCCGGAAAATCCAAGACTGATATTCATCGAGAAACTGGCTGTACCATTGGTGTGGATGATGCCGGATTTGATATTATGGAAGGTGAGATTTTCGTTATTATGGGGCTTTCAGGCTCCGGAAAATCAACACTGTTACGATTGCTGAACCGCCTCATTGAACCAACTTCCGGTGTCATTGAAGTTGATGGCCGCGACATAACCAAAATGTCGAAAGCCGAACTGATTGATCTGCGCCGCCGTGATATGAGTATGGTTTTCCAGTCGTTTGCGTTGTTGCCGAACCGAACTGTGTTGAATAATGCAGCTTTTGGTTTGGAAATTGCCGGTGTTGGTGAAGCCGAACGTCATGAAAAAGCGATGAAAACGCTTGCAGCTGTTGGCCTTGAGGCCTATGCGCATAGCAAGCCTGATGAATTATCAGGTGGTATGAAGCAGCGCGTTGGTTTGGCGCGTGCTCTGGCAAGCGAGCCGACTATTTTGCTGATGGATGAAGCTTTCTCGGCTCTTGACCCACTTATCCGTACTGAAATGCAGGATGAACTCATCCGCTTGCAATCAGAAAACAGCCGCACCATTATTTTCGTCAGTCACGATCTGGATGAAGCAATGCGTATTGGTGACCGTATTTGCATTATGCAGCATGGCAAGGTTGTGCAGGTGGGAACACCGGATGAAATCGTCTCGCAACCAGCCAATGACTATGTGCGTTCCTTCTTCCGAAATGTGGATGTTTCACAGGTCTTCAAGGCAGGCGACATTGCCCGCAGCACACAATTGACCATTATTGAGCGTCATGGTGTTTCTGCTGCGGCAGCACTAAAACAAATGGAAAGTGCCGGTCGTGAAGTGGCAATCATTGTTGGTCGTGATCGTGGTTATCATGGTATGATCAGTAAGGATGCGCTGATTGAGCGCTTGAAATCTAAAGTTGAGCAGCCTTACCGTGAAGCTTTCATTCCGGATTTAGAGCCGATACAGGCGGAAGAATCCTTGTCTGATGTGCTGGGGCGTGTGGCTGAAAGCCGCTGGCCTGTACCGGTGGTGGATGAAAATAACCGCTATATTGGTGCGATCAGCAAGACTGCACTGCTTGAAACTCTCGACCGTGCCGGTTGAGCGCAACCATTCTGCTTCTTGTGAAGCATTGGAATTGTGTGCGTGGAAACAAAGATAAGGATGCATAAAAGCATCCGGAACGGACGGATAAAATGAATTTCGAATTTAGTATCGGTAAAGGTGCCGATATTCTCGTCAATTATATTCTAGATCACTTCACTCCGCTGCTGGACGCAATTTCTGCGGCCATCGGGCTGGTAACCGGCAGCATCCAACAGGTTTTGCTGTCATTGCCACCATTGGCTGGCATCATTATTTTGGCAGCGCTCAGCCTGTGGCGCGTTGGTGGAAAATTTGCTATTTTTACACTGATCGCGATGGCACTAGTGCTGCATATGGGGCTTTGGTCAGGCATGATGCAAAGCCTGTCACTCGTGCTGGCGGCAACAATTATTGCCATGCTGATTGGTATACCGCTCGGCATTTGGATGGCGCGCAGTGAAACAGTGGCGACCATCACGCGCCCAGTGCTCGATCTGATGCAAACCATGCCGGCCTTTGTTTATCTCATTCCGGCTGCGATGTTCTTTGGTCTTGGCGCTGTGCCAGGCACCATTGCAACGGTTATTTTCTCGATGCCGCCAGTGGTGCGTCTTACCAATCTTGGTATTCGTCAGGTTGATGGCGAATTTATTGAAGCTGGTCTTGCCTTTGGTTGTACCGGCAAACAGCTTCTGTTCAAGGTACAATTACCCAATGCCATGCCGTCCATTATGGCGGGTGTAAATCAGACCATCATGCTGTCGCTGTCGATGGTAGTGATCGCATCCATGATTGGTGCGGGTGGTCTTGGTAATACGGTTCTCACCGGCATTCAGCGCCTTGATGTGGGCACTGGTTTTGAAGGTGGTCTGGCCGTGGTTATTCTGGCGGTCGTGCTTGACCGGATTACCCAGAGTTTTGGCAAGGAGCGTTCGGGCTTCCTCAAGCGCCTTGCTTTTTTCAAGAAAAATGGAAGCGACGAAAAACAGCCTGTGCTGAATAAACAGGAAGCATAAAAGCTGTTTGATAGTGAATTTATGCATCACTTTTTGAATTGTTCTTTCAAAAATTGAACACATGAAGCGATGCATTTAAAAAATAAAAACCGAAAAGGAGAAGATATGTTTGGGAAACTGACACGTCTAAGCCTGGCGGCATTGCTGGCGGGAACTATGGCAACTTCAGCATTGGCACAGGATGCTAAGACCGTAAAACTGGGTTGGGCACCGTGGTCTGATGCGGAGTTTGTTACCAAGCTCGCAGCCAAGCTTCTCGAAGATAAATATGGCCAGAAGGTCGAGCTGGTTCAGACCGATGTAGCACCGCTTTATCAGGGCGTAAGCCGTGGTGATCTGGACGCGATGATGATGGCATGGCTGCCTGCAACGCACGAAGATTATTATAAGCGTGTGGAAAGCAAGGTTGAAAACTTAGGGCCCGTCTATGAGGGCGCAAAGCTTGGCTGGGTAGTGCCGGCATATATTCCGGAAAGCGAGATTAACTCGATTGAAGATCTGAAAAAGGCTGAAGTTCAGGAAAAACTGAAAGGCCAGATTCAGGGCATTGATCCGGGTGCCGGTCTCACCCGCTTGTCGGAAGAAGCGGTTAAATCTTATGGTTTGAATTACAAATTACAGATTTCCAGTGAAGCAGCGATGCTCACAACTGTTGATCGTGAAATGCGTAAAGACGGTTGGTTTGTCGCTACCGCTTGGAGCCCGCATTGGATGTTCGGTAAATATAAGCTGCGTTATATTGACGATCCGGAAAAAGCTTTAGGCGATGCCGAACATGTCGATGTATTGGCGCGTCAGGGCTTTTCAGAAGAAAATCCTGAAGCTGCCGGTTTCTTGAAACGGATGAAACTGCCGATTGATGAGCTGGAAGCTGCGATGTTCAATGCGCAGGAAACTTCTTATGAAAAAGCGGTCGATAAATATATTGAAGAAAACCCTGACCGCATCAAGGAATGGGTTGAAGACAAATAAGTAAACTCAAAGCGGCGGTTTCTAATATGAAGCCGCCGCTTTTTTAATTAGCTGCGGCGAGCAAATAAAATGCCGCAAATAATGATGATACCGCCGATAATCTGCATCATACCGATTGGCTCATTAAGGATGAGCCATGCCAGAATGGCAGCCACAACCGGTTGGATCAGCAAAGTCAGCGATGAGAATGAGGCAGGCAGATAGGCCAGAGCATAGGTGATTAGCCCCTGACCGCCTGCATGGGCAATGAGAGCAAGCCCGATGAGAATTCCCCAGCCATAAAGGGTCAGTGGAAACAGATTGGTTTCAAACGCCACAGATACGATCAGCATGGCAAGGCTGGCGGAGATTGTACTGGCAATCATGATTTGCATGGCGGTAAACTTTGCCCGCAGCTTGCCAAGAAATAAAATATAACCGGCATAAAACATTGCCGCTATCAGAGCGAGGCCGTCACCTTTGACCTGACCATCAGTCAGTCCTGCCACGCCGCCCTTTAAAACCACCAAACCAATACAAGCAAGTATGAGGCCGATGACAAAAGGGCGGGTCGGGCGGATGCCCAAGAATATCCACGCACCGGCTGCCACGAAAATAGGCGCCATATTGGCAAGCAATGTCGCATTGGCAACAGTGGTGATGTTGAGAGCTGCATGCCAGAGCGCCAGATCACCTGCTAAAAATAAACCCGGAATACCAAGTTCAAAATAGTCACTCCAAGTGGTTGTTTCCGCTCTTTGCACCGGTGTGATAAATATTTTATCGATAGCCAATAAAGGCAGCAATGCTAATGCCAGACGCCAGAAAGCTGTTGCCAGTGGACCGGTTTCGGAAAGGCGAACAAAAATAGGAGAGGTTCCGATAGCCACCCCACCCAAAAAGAGCGCAATCATAGCCAGATTTACGGGAGTTTTTTTAGAGCTCGCAAACATTATTTCGCCAATACAAAAAAACAAACCGGCGGGCATGCTTACGGGCAAAATAGTTTGCCATTCAGGGATGCTTATTAAGCATTTGCTGTCGGTTGGGAAAGAATAAAAGAGCCGCGAAACGGCTCTTTTGAAAGTTATTAAAAGATAATCATCGACAATGCAACGTAAAGAGCCGGATGAAAATTATTGTTCCAGTCGGGCAAGCAAAGAAGACGTGTCCCAACGGCCACCACCCAGTTTTTGTACTTCTTTATAAAACTGATCGACCAACGCTGTCACAGGCAGCATTGCACCATTGCGGTTGGCTTCATCAAGGCAGATGCTTAAATCCTTGCGCATCCAGTCCACAGCAAAACCGTGATTATATTCGCCTTGATCCATGGTCTTGTGACGGTTTTCCATCTGCCATGAGCCAGCTGCCCCCTTTGAGAGCACTTCGATCAGTTTGCTGATATCAAGTCCGGCTTTTTTGCCAAAATGAATACCTTCTGCCAGACCTTGTACAACGCCGGCAATGCAAATCTGGTTGACCATTTTGGCCAATTGTCCGGCGCCGACTGGCCCCATCAAACCGACTGAACGGGCAAAGGCCTCAATCACCGGTTTTGCCGTGTTGAAATCATTTTCATCTGCACCGACCATAACGGTGAGTGCGCCGTTTTCGGCTCCTGCCTGACCACCAGAAACAGGGGCATCCATGAATTTGAAACCGGCTTTTTGTGCCGCTTCACCAAGTTCTCTGGCAATGGCTGCGGAAGCGGTGGTGTTATCAATGAAAAAAGCGCTCTTTTTCATGGATGAAAAAACACCATTTTCACCTAAAGTAACAGAGCGCAAATCATCATCATTGCCAACGCAGGCAAAAACAAAATCGGCATCTTTGGCGGCTTCCGCAGGCGTGGGGGCGAAGCTTCCGCCAAATTCTTTGGCCCATTTTTCAGCCTTCGCAGTGGTCCGGTTGTAAACGGTTACTTCATGGCCACCCTTGTTTTTAAGGTGACCGGCCATTGGATACCCCATAACCCCAAGACCGAGATAAGCAACTTTTGCCATAGTATAAATTCCTTTTTGAGCATTTCCGGCAGACGTTCGGAGCAGTTTTTCACCGGATAATACGTAAAACAAAAAATAAGAGCGGTTCAACGATTTCGTTTTATTGGAGCCGCTCTGCTGCTGACCGATTATTCAATAGTGGTCATAACGCGGTCACGATAATGAGGACGTACCACCAATTGCTGATACCAGCGCTCAATATGAGGGAATGATGGACGGTCGAGTGGCAAAGCAAACCATAAATAGAGATTGGCCCCCAAAGGAATGTCGCCGATGCCGAAAGTTTTGCCGGACATCCATTCATTATCAGCCAGATGCGTATTGGCAATCTCAAGCACTTTGGCAAGGTCGGCCACGGATTGTTCCAGTATTTTCGGGTCGCGTTCATCTTGTGGCAGACGCACTGCATGCTGGATGATATTGCGGATATGCGGTGCAACGGAATTTGATGACCAGTCCATCCATTTTTCAGCGGCTGCACGTTCGGCAGGGTCTTCTATCCAAAGGCTGTCTTTGCCATATTTTGCCGCCAGATAGCGCACAATGACATTGGATTCCCAAAGGTAAAACATACCGTCTTCCAAAAGCGGCACCTTGCCGTTGGGATTGCGCTTTAGAAATTCAGGATTTTCCAGGCCACCATATTTGCCACCGGCATGGATATATTCCACATCCTGTCCGAGTTCAGCGGCTGTCCAAAGCGTCTTTTTGACATTGCCTGAATTATCGCGTCCCCAGATTTTCATGTTTTTCCCTTTGCGTTTTGTCATATCAGGTCACTAAATACGCATATTAGCGCTTTAGATGTCTGGTAATCCTGCGTTCAATCCATTCCCAAATATGACGCAATATTTCGACGATGGTAAGATATAAAACGGCTGCCCACAGATATGTCTGGAAGTCAAAAGTGCGTGAATAGGCACGTCTGGTTTCCCCCATTAAATCATAAACTGTGATAATGGCGACAATTGCTGAACCTTTGATCATCAGGATGATTTCATTGCCATAAGGGCGCAGAGCCACAATGAGGGCCTGCGGCAGAATAATCTTCCAGAATGTAATTCGCTTATTGAGGCCAAGGGCAGCAGCACCTTCCCACTGTCCGACTGCGACACTTTGAATGGCGCCGCGCAAAATTTCCGCTTGATAAGCAGATGTGTTGAGTGTGAAAGCCAGAATGGCACAGTTCCAGGCATCGCGGAAAAATACCCACAAGCCGACACTTTCCAGAAAAGGTCGGAAAGTGCCGAAGCCGTAATAGATCAGAAATGTTTGTGCGAGTAGCGGCGTGCCGCGGAAGAAATAGACATAAGCATAAGAAATGCATTGCAAAATCTTCGAATTGGACATGCGCGCTGCGGCGACCGGCAGTGAAACGATAGCGCCGAGAAAAATGGATATGAAAACAAGTTTTAATGTGGTGAGCAGGCCTGACCAATAGCGCGGAGCATAGGTTTGAACCAGATCTATCTGCCAAGAATTAAATAGATAAATGGCAAGTCCGATAAACATGATCAGCCAAATGCCCATGAGCACATAACCGCTAATACGCGCCTTTGACCAGCCACGTTTTATTGCAGGTGGTGCCAGACATTCCGCATCGGTGCGTTTCATAGCGGTGGAAGACATGTGCTTGCTCATGCTTTGCCTTCCTTTTTATTATTGCTTGCCCAATCACCAATCTTGTTGATGAAATAAGAGGAAATAATCGCTAATATGAGATAGAGCAGACAGGCAAGGCCATAAAATAGAAACGGTTCTTTGGTTACGCGCGCCGCTATGGATGTTTGGCGAATAATATCCGCAAGTGAAATGACAGAGACAAGCGATGTGTCTTTGAGCAAAACCAGCCAAAGATTGGCAAGGCCGGGCAGGGCGATACGGATCAATTGCGGAAATATGATCTTGTGCATGGTCTGCCATTTGGACAAGCCGATGGCGTAACCTGCCTCATATTGACCGGCGGGAATAGCTCTGAAAGCTGACAGAAACACTTCACTTGAGTAAGACGAGAAAACAAAGCCCAAAGCCATCATGCCTGCCATGAAGGAATTGATTTCGATTTGAATATTAAGACTTAACGCATCAACCAATTTTTGCACGAGCAAAGACGCGCCAAAATAAACCAGAAACAGTGTGAGAAGTTCAGGCAGTCCACGAAAAATGGTTGTATAAATATTGGAAGCAAGACGCAGAGACGGTTCGGGTGATTGTTTGCCCAAGGCCACGATAAAACCGAGTGCGAGGCCAATGGGCAAAGTGGCAACTGCCAGTGAAACAGTAATCACGAGACCGGATAAAATATTGCTGGCCCAGCCGTCCGGCCCAAAACTAATTAAACTTAAATAATAATCCATGCGCTCATGCGCCTTTTCTTTCTCATATTTCGCGGGGGCTTAAATTTAATAAAGCGAACCCGCGCGCTGGTTCTATGGCCTGCTTATTTGGTATCTTAAGCAAAAACGGCCTTTCCTGTATGAAAGAAAGGCCGTTTATTCATTGATCAGTCTTCTGTGCCATAGGCATCAAACGAAAAATATTTGTCGTTGATTTCTTTATATTTTCCGTTGGCGCGAATGGCTTTGATCGCCGCAGAAAGCTTCTCTTGCAAATCAGGGCGGCCTTTTTTGATGGCTGCACCAACGCCAGGGCCATGAATTTCCACAACAGGCGGGAAAGTGCCTAATAATTTACAGCAAGCGCCATCCGGTGTGTCGAGCCACTCCATCAAGGTAACGCTATCATCATTGACAGCATCCAGACGACCATTCGCCATATCGAGACGATATTCTTCGGCTGTCGGATAAGCTTTAATGTCGCTATCGGTGAAGGTTTTTTCAGAATAATTGGCATGCGTGGTTGAAACCTGCACACCAATGGTTTTACCCGCCAGATCCTCTTTGGTCATACCGGTAATGGTGCTGTCTTTTGGAACTGCAATACCCGGAGGGGTATTATAATATTTTCCGCTGAAATCGACCTGTTTTTTACGTTCATCTGTAATCGACATTGATGCGAAATAAGCGTCAAATTTGCCGGCTTGCAGACCCGGAATAGCACCGTCCCATTCTTGTGTGATAAATTCACACTCTGCCTTCATCTCTTCACAAAGAGCATGGGCGATATCGACATCAAAGCCGGATAATGTACCATCAGGTTTGATGAAGTTGAATGGCGGATAAGCGCCCTCAGACGCGATTTTTAGCTTCAAAGGTTCTTCAGCAGACGCAGTGGTAACACCAGCAGCACTGAGGCTGAGTGCGAAAGCAAAAGCCGAAACGGCACAAGTCATACCTTTTGATAGACGCATTTTTCCCTCTTTTCGTATGCGGCCTTTGTCTACGATGATGCGTATGAAGGCCGTCGTTTATCATTGTTTTTAAACACTTCTTTTCATGAATGGTTCCCGTTTTCATGAAAAGACATGTCTGAAAGCAGATGCTTCTTTATACTCAGATATTCCCATTATTTTCAGGCAAAAGGCAAGCCGTATTCAGTTTTCTTGCTTTAAATAAAATTTAAAAATAGGATATCGTAATAACTTGAGCAAAATGCCGTAAATTATGGACTGTAAGCTGCTTTTTTGACGAGTAAAAAGACATAATGATGAGCCTCTAATACCAAAGACTTAGACGCTAATTTTTAATAGCCGAGAAAATAGCGTTGATTGGAATCAGTGGCTTTTCAAGCCACAAAAAGCTTCAATGAAATCGGCAATGGCTGTGATATCATCGATTGAAAAAAATGAGCGTGTTGCTTTGTTTTCAAATTTGGATGCGTCGATATCCGAGGCCAAAGCAATAACCGTTTTATTGTCGTGATAGATCGGCATGCGGTTTTGGCTTTCATGCCGGATCACTTCAAGTTTGGGGTGAGAGCCTTGTTTGTAGCCCTCCACCAATACCAGATCAGTTGGTGATAATCTGGCCAAAATATCATCTAATGAAGGCTCTGGCCCATTATTATTTTCATGAATAATCGCAAATCGCTTTGCAGAAACAACAGCCACTTCGCCTGCGCCAGCTTTTCTGTGCCGCCATGAATCTGTGCCTTCTATATCAATGTCAAAATCATGGTGGGCATGCTTGATGGTCGATACACGCCATCCCCTTCGTGTCAATTCGATCACCAAGCGTTCCGTCATTGTGGTTTTACCAGCATTTTTCCAGCCGGTGATACCAAAGACAGGTGTTGCAAAGGATTGTTTAGTCATAGTTCTAATTGCTTTTGTAATTCTCGCGCTTTAGCAAGGTCTGCGGGCTCATTGATATTGAAAAAAGGGTCTAATAACCCGCCATTTTTTAAGGGTTCAAAAGGAAAATCAAACGTGGTGCTTTGCAAATATGATGCAAAATGCATAATGCTTGGTTTGTGTCCTTGTTGCAGCCACTGCTGTAATTTAGCAGCATTTTCTGTGCGCCATAAGCCAAAAGTCGGGTGGGTCTTATGATGGGAGGATGCAAAAACCACATCTGCTTGTTGTGTATTTTGTGCTGCCCACATTTTTTCGATAAGATTTGCAGGAATAAATGGCGTATCTGCAGCAGCTGTTAAAACCAGCGGATGTTTTTTTGCGTAATTCATGGCGGTCAGAATTCCGGCTAAAGGCCCTGAATTATAGGCAAACTGATCGGCAATGACCGGCAGGTTGAATTGCGACAGATCGTTTTGATCAGAATTGACATTAAGTGCAATATCGTCAGTTTGTGGTTGCAATCGATCGATCAGATGAGCAATCACCGGTTTACCATCCAGTAAATGCATGTATTTATCGCCGCTTAAACCTTCCGCCTGCATGCGGCTGGAGCGTCCGCCTGCCAGTATGACAACCGGAATTTGATGCGCTTGAATTTTGCTCATGACGGATCGATCCCCGTTGGAATGGAGGCGAGGGTGCTGCGTTGTTTTTCGCGTTTATTGAGGACGCTTTCACGATAGATCATATAAACACCGCTGCTGACAACAATGAGCGCACCGGCAATTGTCCATAAATCTGGTGGTTCATGAAAAACAATCGTGCTGAGAATGATGGCCCATAACAGACTGGTGTAGCGGAAAGGGGAAACAAATGATATTTCGCCCTGTCGCATTGCCATAATAATAAAACTATAGCCGATCAGCAGTAAGACAGCAGCCACGATACAAAGAAATACACTGTTGACAGTTAAAGGTGCCCAGCCGCCCATTGGAACGATGATGGCTGCACCGACCATGGTTGTGGCAACGGTGGTGAGTGTCGAGAGATAAAGCGTTGGAACTGTATCTGGTACGCGGCGTGTCGCAAGATCACGTACGGCGGCGGCCAATACGCTTAGAAGTAATAAAGCAATACTTGCCACACCGGCAACTTCATTACCGCCGGGGCGAATGATGATCAAAACACCAACAAGGCCGACAAGAATGCATGTCCAGCGCCGCCAACCAACGGTTTCCCGCAAGAAAACGGCGGCACCAATAGTGACGAAAAGCGGAACGGCTTGAAAGATGGATGAGGCAAAAGCCTGCGAAACAAACTTCAATACATAAATATAAGTAATTGCAGCAACCACTTCGGCAGCTACGCGCAAGATAACCATTGGATGATAATCAATTTTGCGCAGATTGCCTTGATACCAAGCCAACGCGGTGATGATAGCGGTGGCAAAGAGCCCGCGCACGAGCATATATTGTCCGCCATTCATCTCTTGTGCCAAAAGTTTGGTGATACTGTCACCGATGGTAAACAAACCCATCGCAATCATCATGTAGATACCGGCGCGCAGATTGGCAGAGTTTACCACGGCAAGGCTTTCATTTTTATCGTTGTTATTGGTATCCGGAATTCAAAAACAGTATCAAGAAAAGGCGCGGGCTATCCGCCGGTCATGCTCATATGGCGTGACAGTGCAGGGCGTTGGTCACGGCGATCAATGATAAAATCATGGCCTTTGGGTTTGCGCGAAATGGCTTCATCAATTGCACGGCTGAGAAGTTCATTGCCCTCCGACATACGCAGTGTTTCGCGCAAATCTGCTGCATCTTCTTGCCCCAAACACATGAAAAGCGTGCCGGTACAAGTTATCCGCACACGGTTGCAGCTCTCGCAAAAATTATGGGTGAGCGGCGTGATAAAGCCAAGCTTTCCGCCTGTCTCGGCAATCTTGTAATAGCGGGCAGGGCCACCGGTGCGGTAATCAATTGTCTCTAATGTAAATTCTTGTTGCAGATTTTGCCTGACTTTGGAAAGCGGCAGATATTGATCGGTGCGGTCAATATCAATTTCGCCCAAAGGCATGGTCTCGATGAGGGTCATATCCATGCCGCGTGAATGTGCCCAGCGCAGCATGGAGGGAATTTCATATTCGTTGAAATTTTTGAGCGCTACCGTGTTGAGTTTGACATGCAATCCAGCTTCCAAAGCGGCATCAATTCCGGCCAATACCTGATCCAGATTGCCCCAGCGCGTGATTGCCCGAAACTTCTCACTATCTAAAGTATCGATGGAAACATTGATGCGTTTTACGCCGCATTCCTTCAACTCACCGGCAAAGCGCGATAATTGTGAGCCATTGGTGGTAAGTGTCAGCTCTTCCAATGCGCCGCTCTTCAAGTGGCGCGAAAGCTCACCGATGAGATGCATGATGTTTTTGCGCATCAAAGGTTCGCCGCCGGTAAGCCTTAATTTTTTGACACCCTTGGCAATGAATGTACTGCAAAGGCGGTCAAGTTCTTCAAGACTAAGCAAATCTTTGCGCGGCAGGAAAGTCATATGTTCGGCCATGCAATATGTGCAGCGGAAGTCACATCTGTCGGTTACTGAAACGCGCAAATAATTGATAACCCGATCAAACGGATCAATCATTGGAGCGTAAGTCTCCGGTTCAGGTGTTTTTTTCCATATTGGCATCGAAAAAGCTCGTTATTATTATGCATTGCCCTCATATTAAGAGATAAGGCTTGGAGCATCATCTGTCCAGCAATCAAAATCATTTGAGCACCACTTATCATAGCTGTTGGATCATGCCTTGTGATTGAGGGCAATTGCGCGTAAATCTTACGCGCAAACAAAATATTGATAGGAGCAGTTTTGTGAGTGATATCTGGCCGGTGGAATTGCGGGTCTCACAAGACCGCCATGTGCTCAATATCAGTTTTGATAATGGCAATTCTTATGCATTGAGAGCTGAAATGCTGCGGGTTTTATCACCGTCCGCGGAAGTGCAGGGACATTCGCCGGAACAGCGAAAAACCATTGGCGGCAAACGCAATGTGACAATCAGCCGGATTGAGCCTATCGGCAATTATGCGGTGCGTATTGTTTTTGATGACAGGCATGACAGCGGCTTGTTCACATGGAAATATCTGCACAAGCTTGGTGCTGAACACGATACACTCTGGCAAGCTTATCTGGACGAATTGGCCGAAAAAGGTTTGTCGCGGGCTTCACGATTTTAAAAATAAAAAACCGGAAAGAAATTTCCGGCTTTTTATTGTCACTTGGCAAGCAATTAGCTGAGGTTCAACTCTTTAAAAAAGTCGTTGCCCTTGTCGTCGATGACGATGAAGGCAGGGAAGTCAACAACTTCAATGCGCCAGATGGCTTCCATGCCGAGTTCCGGATATTCAACCACTTCGACCTTTTTGATGCAGTCTTGTGCCAGACGTGCGGCAGGGCCGCCAATGGAGCCGAGATAAAAACCACCATGCTTACCGCAAGCATCACGCACCTGACGTGAACGATTGCCCTTGGCAAGCATCACCATCGAGCCGCCATAAGACTGGAACTGGTCCACGTAAGAATCCATACGTCCTGCCGTAGTTGGGCCAAAAGAACCGGACGCATAGCCGGTTGGTGTTTTGGCAGGCCCTGCATAATAGATCGGGTGGTTTTTGAAATAGTCCGGCATGGATTCGCCATTTTCCAACCGTTCACGAATTTTCGCATGCGCCAGATCGCGCGCTACAATGATAGAGCCGGAGAGAGAAAGCTGTGTCTTTACAGGATGTTGTGATAATTCTTTTAAAATCTGATCCATCGGTTGGTTAAGATCAATCTTCACCACATGGGATGAAAGCTTTTCCTCGTCAATTTCAGGCATATACTGCGCCGGATTGGTTTCCAACTGCTCAAGGAAGATGCCCTCTTTAGTGATTTTTGCCTTGGCTTGACGGTCAGCCGAACAGGAAACGCCAAGGCCGATTGGCAATGAAGCGCCATGACGCGGCAAGCGGATAACACGCACATCATGGCAGAAATATTTGCCGCCAAACTGGGCGCCGACACCAAGCGACTGGGTCAGTTTATGGATTTCTTTTTCCATTTCCAGATCACGGAAAGCGTGGCCGGTTTCTGAGCCTTCAGTCGGTAGCTCGTCCAAATAGCGGGTGGAAGCAAGCTTTACGGTTTTGAGGTTCATTTCAGCAGAGGTGCCGCCGATCACAATCGCCAGATGGTAAGGCGGGCAGGCAGCGGTTCCGAGGGTGAGGATTTTTTCTTTCAAAAACTCGATCATGCGATCGTGGGTGAGAAGTGAAGGTGTACCTTGAAACAGGAATGTTTTATTGGCCGAACCGCCACCTTTGGCGACAAACAGGAATTTATAAGCGTCTTCACCTTCCTGATAAATGTCGATCTGCGCCGGCAGATTGTTCTTGGTGTTTTTTTCTTCAAACATTGAAAGCGGCGCGAGCTGTGAGTAACGCAGATTTTTCTTGTTGTAAGCATCCAGGACACCAGCACCAAGCGCATCGGCGTCACCGCCTTCTGTCCAGACGCGACAGCCTTTTTTACCCATGATGATAGCCGTGCCGGTATCCTGACACATCGGCAAAATACCGCCCGCTGCAATATTGGCGTTTTTCAAAAGATCGTAAGCGACGAAACGGTCATTATCGGTTGCTTCCGGATCTTGTAAAATATTGGCGAGTTGTTTGAGATGGCTTGGGCGCAACAGATGGTTGATGTCTGAAAAAGCAGCCTCTGACAAAAGACGCAAGCCTTCTTCCGCAACGGTCAGAATTTCTTGTCCTTTAAATGTTTCCACTGAAACATAATCGGATGTCAGTTTGCGATATTCAGTTTTATCTTTGCCGAGCGGAAAAAGATCGGCGGCGCTTAAATCAGCCATTTTATACCTCACCAGTCGCGCACTAAGGATTATGTCCCTGCGCTTTATAAATTTGCTCCGCTTTTATCCGGTGAAGACGAATAATCCACTGCGGCAGATTGTTCCTGATGGAAAATGACTGGCATCAATGTGGGGATTTATTTTTTAAGCCCGATTGCTCGTTAAGCGTTTCTACACTGGATTAAAGTTAAAATACGCTATCAACGCATATGGTTTATGCAGGTTTAGACGTATGAAGCAGGCAGGTATTTTATGATGAGCAATCATGCCAGACAGAAACTTTGTTTAAAGCATTCTGTGGCGCGCGCCGCTTTGCTGGCAGGTTTTGTCATCATGCTGCATGCGCCTGTATCACCAGCCTATGCCGCCAATACATTGCTTGAGCTTTTTCAAAAAAAGCAAGCACCCGTTGCCGATAAGGTGCAACCCGCTCCAATGCTGCCAGTTTTGAAGAATAATTCTGTGAAGACATCTGCGGTGCCAAAGCCTCCGGTTGCGAGCGTTAAAGTTTCCGGACCTAAAATTTATGTTTATAAACCAGAAAAACTGGTGCGCGTTGATTTTTCAAAATTCAACGATGAGGTGACAACTGCGGCAATTGATGTGGCTTCGTCAGAAACTTCCCCATCAGCAGTTTCTGACGAAACACCGCTGTCTGCTACTCATCTTTTTGAAAGCCTGAAACCGCATTTGGTTGCAAGCCAAATTATGGCCGAAAAACCTGTCGTTGAGGCGCTTGCAGATTTTTATATCAATCAGCAGCAACTGCTCTGGATTGATGAGAATGGTGCGACAGCGCGCGCTGAAAAACTATTGGCATTTTTCGATAATGCCGCTGAAGATGGCCTGAATCCCAAAGATTATGCGGTCGAAGAAATTGGGCTTACTGCTGATGACAGTGATGCGGGACGTTTGCAGAAATTGGCAAATTTTGAAGTGACCATGTCTGCACGTGCATTGCGTTATGCAATTGATGCCGGTGAAGGGCGTGTTATCGCCAATCGCTTGGATGGTTATCATGATTTGCCGCGTGGCCGTGTGCAGCCTGCTCAAGTGTTGAAAGCTTTGGCCGATCAGCAAGATGCGGCTGATTTTCTTTACAGTTTCCAGCCGCAAAACAAATGGTATCAGTCACTCAAAACAGAGCTTGCGAAGCTCAAGCCGGAAAGTCATGAAATTCGCATCTCCAGCGATGTGCTTATCAAGCCGGGACAAGAAAACAGCGAAATGCGTAATGTCATTGCTGTTTTGCTGAAAAAAGCACCGGCAGGCTTTCTCAATAGCTATCAAACTGTTTTGCAGCAAAATGCTAATAGCGATAAATATGAACCTGAATTGGTTGCAGCAATCAAAGATTATCAAAGCCTCACCGGTAATACGCCGGATGGTGTGATTGGCCGCAGCACTGTGGCAGCCCTGCAAGGCGAGTTGACTTCCGTCAAGCGTGATCGTTTGATTTATTCGATGGAGCGTTTGCGTTGGTTGCCGCATGAATTTGGTGGTCGTTATGCATTCATCAATCAGCCGGCTTATCGCGCATA
The DNA here is from genome assembly GCF_044987585.2 of Paenochrobactrum sp. BZR 201-1. Taxonomy (NCBI): domain Bacteria; kingdom Pseudomonadati; phylum Pseudomonadota; class Alphaproteobacteria; order Hyphomicrobiales; family Brucellaceae; genus Paenochrobactrum; species Paenochrobactrum sp. BZR 201-1. Next base: position 161,455 of record NZ_JBJDRZ020000006.1, read on the forward strand.
TTTCTACGATAAAGGCGAAGAAACGCAGGCGATGAATATCGTTATAGGTTCGCGCACCAATCAGACCTATTTTTTCTATAATAAAATTCAGACTGTGGTGTTTAATCCTTCATGGGGGGTGCCGCGTTCTATCATCCTCAACGAGATGTTGCCGAAAATTATGCGTGATAGCAGCTATCTTTCGCGCAATGGCTATGAGGTTTATGCTGATGGTAAAGTTATCCCGGCCTCAAGTGTTAATTGGGCGAGTGTTGCTGCGGGTAAAAGCCATGTTGGCATCCGTCAAAAGCCAAGCCTTGATAATTCGCTGGGTGAATTGAAAATTTTGTTCCCGAATAATCATGACATTTATATGCATGACACACCTGCTAAATCTTACTTTAAACGTGACATGCGCGCGCTCAGTCATGGGTGTATCCGTCTTGAACGTCCACGTGATATGGCGGCAGCGGTACTGGGCAAAAATGTCGAGGATTTGAAACCGTATTTTGGTAAAAACGAGCGGGGCATCAAAGTGCCGGAGCCAATGCCGGTTTACGTGGCTTACTTTACCGCATGGTTGGATGAAGCCAGCGGTCAAATCCGTTATTATGATGATATTTATGGTCGCGATGAAGGCTTGGAAAAAGCTTTCAATAAAACAAGCGTCAGTCGCAATGATGTGAACGCCTGAGGGATCAAAAATAAGGCCGGAACGATATCTCCGGCCTTTTCATTATGTATCATTATTTGCCGATTGTGATGTTTTTGACAGCACCGTTTTTCATGCTGCAATGCAGGGCAATATCCTGCCACTGGCTGGATTTGCGGTCGCGCGCCTGACCGCGGATTGTCAGTTCTGATTGTGATGTTTTGGCTTGCTTGACTTTTGTTTTACCAATCCCGTCTTGTGTAAAACCAAGGCGGTCGAATTTCTTATCCTTTTTCACAAGATCATAGCCGGTTGCAATACAGGTGGCGAGTTGCGGGTCGACTTTTTGATCTTGTGTGAGTGTTTTATAATTGCCGTTGAAGTCGGCGGATTTTTTGGGAGGAGAGGCTGCAAGTGCAGCGCTGCAAATAAAAACAGAAAAACCACATGCTAGAATAATCTTTCTTTTATTCATGGCTTATATCCTTTATCGTCAAGCTAATATCTATTAATAAACCAATATAGTGAGTGCTTGAATTGTGATTTTTTTAAGTCGGTGCCAAGTGAGGCAAAATCGTTTATCAATTTTGTCGTGCATTCGGATTGAAGTTATTGAAGCTTCACCTTGACAAACCAGACCTATCAAGATTAAAAGCCCGCTCAACATGAGTATCTCAGATTCTTGTGTTTCACAACGTGTCCCGTGGATAAAGACGCATTGCTTGCGCGCTTTGTTCTGTCAGTTTTTGAATTTCAAAAACAGAGGAGGGCGCGTTTCCTGAATTGGTATCTCGTGTCAAAGCGGATGCCACTTTGTTTATTTTGAAGGAAATGCGATGAGTAAGCGCGAAGCTTCCAAGTATAAAATTGACCGTCGTCTCGGCGAAAACATCTGGGGTCGTCCTAAATCCCCTGTAAACCGTCGTGAATACGGCCCAGGTCAGCACGGTCAGCGCCGTAAGGGCAAGCTGTCTGACTACGGCGTACAGCTGCGCGCCAAGCAGAAGCTCAAAGGCTTCTACGGTGATATCTCCGAAAAGCAGTTCCGCAAAACCTATGAAGAAGCCGCTCGTCGTAAAGGCGATACCGGTGAAAACCTCATTGGCTTGCTGGAATCCCGTCTGGATGCAATCGTTTATCGTGCAAAATTTGTTCCGACAATTTTTGCTGCACGTCAGTTCATCAACCACGGTCACGTTAACGTAAACGGTCGTCGTGTAAACATTCAGTCATACCGCGCTAAAGCCGGTGATGTGATTGAAGTTCGTGAAAAGTCAAAGCAGCTCGTGATTGTTCTCGAAGCTGTTCAATTGGCTGAACGTGATGTTCCTGATTACGTAGAAGTTGACCACAACAAAATGGTTGCAACTTTCTCACGCGTTCCAACTCTTGCTGACGTACCGTACGCAGTTCAGATGGAACCAAATCTGGTTGTCGAATTCTATTCACGTTAATCTGAATTAGAATTTAAGAACTTAAAAAAGCCGCCCGAAGGTTTACCATCGGGCGGCTTTTTTATATGAGAGTGACGAAAGACAAGAGGCCGGAAATGAGCGCCGTAGAAACGATATCAAGTGACACAGATTTGCGTGATGAGGAAAGCTCGACAGAGGGATGCCATCCGCTGTTTCGTGATATTCCTTCAACTGTTGAATTCAACAAGTTGCGTAAAAGATTGTTACGTTTGACACGGCAGGCGCTGGATGATTTTTCTATGGTCAAACCGGGTGAACGCTGGCTGGTCGGTCTTTCGGGTGGCAAGGATTCATACGGTCTTTTGACGGTGTTGCTGGAGCTGAAATGGCGCGGGTTATTGCCGGTCGATATTCTGGCTTGCAACCTTGATCAGGGGCAGCCAAATTTTCCGAAACATATCCTGCCTGATTTCTTGAATAAATACGGCATCGCGCACCGGATTGAATATCAGGACACTTATTCGATCGTCACCGACAAAGTGCCTGAAAATCAGACCTATTGTGCGCTTTGCTCGCGCTTGCGCCGCGGTAATCTTTACCGCGTGGCACGTGAAGAGGGGTGCAGCGCATTGGTGCTGGGACATCACCGCGAAGATATTCTTGAAACTTTCTTCATGAATTTTTTTCACGGCGGTCGATTGGCTTCTATGCCACCGAAACTTGTCAATGATGAAGGTGATTTGAAGGTATTGCGTCCGTTCTCATATGTCGCAGAAGAAGATCTGGTCAAATTTGCCGATCTGATGCAATTTCCAATCATTCCGTGTGATTTGTGCGGCTCGCAGGATGGCTTACAGCGCAATGCGATGAAGGCTATGTTGACGGACATTGAAAAGCGGATGCCGGGACGTAAAGAGACGATGATCAAGGCATTGGGCAATATTCGCCCAAGCCATATGCTGGATCGTAAATTGTTCGATTTTGCAGGATTAATGATATCTTCGGATAAATAAAAAGGGTGAGGGCTGTGACATTTAACGAGAATGAAATTGATTGGTTGGCCGGTGTTTTGGCGGATGCCGCAAAGGCTGAAATTATGCCGCGTTTCCGTAAACTTGATGCCGGTGATATCAAACAAAAGACCACAGCCTATGACCTTGTGACCGAAGCCGATATCAATGCGGAAAAATATATCACCCGCATTTTGAGCCAAAAATATCCTGACGCTATTATGCTGGGTGAAGAGGCAGTGTCGGCAGGTACTGCAAGCCTAGATAACTTGCACGATGCGGATCTGGCTTTTGTGATTGATCCGGTTGATGGCACTTATAATTTCGCCTCTGGCGTTCCGCTTTTTGGTGTTATGATGTCGGTAATTGCTAAAGGGGAAACTGTTGCCGGTATTATCTATGACCCGATGGGGCAGGATTATATCATGGCGGTTCGCGGCGGCGGTGCTTATCATGTACAAGCTGCCCATCATCGCGCGCTTAAAGTAGCCGCGCCTAAAGACGTTTCGCAAATGTTGGGGTCTGTTTCATGGCAATATATGCAGGAGCCGTTGCGCTCGAAAATTGCTGGCAATCAGGCCAAATTCATGTCGCAGATCGGCTATCGCTGCGCAGCCCATGAATATCGTCTGCTTGCTGATGGACATGCCCATTTTGCTGTCTACAACAAATTGATGCCGTGGGATCATCTGGCCGGTTCGCTCATTCATACAGAAGCTGGCGGTTATAGTGCACGTTTTGATGGTAGCCGCTATTTGCCCGAGCATGTCGATGGTGGCCTGATTGCCGCACCGGATAAAGAAAGCTGGCATGCCATTAAAGAGACTTTATGGTCATGATAATGTAAGTGTCGCGCTTGAAGTGCGACCTGATGCTTCTCATCTGTAGCTTACGCACGAATTTTTTGGGCATTTTAATGTTTTTATCCGTCTTTGATCTTTATAAAATCGGCATTGGTCCATCCAGCTCCCACACGATGGGGCCGATGACGGCTGCCAATATGTTTCTGCTTGAAGTCCGTGACGGACAATGGCCACGCCCGACTCAAACCAAAGTGCATCGCTTGAAAGCCTATATGCATGGATCGCTCGCTTTCACAGGGGTAGGGCACGCAACTGACCGTGCCGTGGTTTTGGGGCTTTGCGGCAATGTGCCCGATCAGATTGATCCCGACGAGATGGAAGCGCAGCTTCAGCGCGTCAAACAAGAGAAAAAACTAAATGCTCCGGGCCATCCGGTCTATGCGTTCGATCCGGCGGTTGATTTGGTGCTTGAGCGTAAAATTCCGCTGCCGGGACATGCCAATGGTATGGCTTTTGAAGCGCTGGATAAAAACGACCGTGTTTTGCTGCGCCGGATTTACTATTCAGTGGGTGGTGGTTTTGTTGTGACAGCTGAAGAGCTTGAGCAAATGAAAAGCACTAAAGGCAAAAAAGCTGCTTCAGGCAATGTGCCTTATCCGTTCAATAATGCGGCTGAAATGCTCAAAATGGCCGATAAGAGCGGCTTGTCGATTGCCGAGATGAAGCGCAAGAACGAAGAAACCCGTATGTCGGCTGAGGAGCTTGATGCGGGCCTTGATAAAATCTGGGGAGCGATGCGCTCTTGTATTGATCGCGGGCTTAGCAATGACGGCATTATGCCGGGCGGACTGAATGTGCCGCGCCGTGCCCGTCATCTCAACGATAAGTTACAGGACGAATGGCGCAATAATCGCCACAATCCACTTTTGGCCAATGATTGGCTTTCGGTTTACGCGATGGCGGTGAATGAAGAAAATGCCTCTGGCAGTCGTGTCGTTACCGCACCAACCAATGGCGCGGCCGGTGTAGTGCCGGCTGTACTGCGCTATTTCCTGCATTTCCACGAGGATGCAACGGAAAAAGACATTCGAGACTTTTTGCTTACCTCCGCAGCAATTGGCGGCATTATCAAGCATAATGCGTCGATTTCCGGTGCAGAAGTTGGCTGTCAAGGTGAGGTGGGGTCGGCTTCTGCAATGGCGGCTGCCGGTATGGCGGCGGTGATGGGCGGTACACCTGCGCAGATCGAAAATGCCGCTGAAATCGCGCTTGAGCATCATTTAGGCATGACTTGCGATCCGGTTGCTGGTCTCGTGCAGGTGCCATGTATCGAGCGTAACGCGCTCGGTGCGGTCAAGGCAGTAACGGCTGCTTCCTTGGCGATGAAGGGCGACGGCAAGCATTTTGTGCCGCTGGATGCTTGTATCGAAACCATGCGTCAGACCGGTAATGATATGAATGAACGCTATAAGGAAACCAGTCTCGGCGGTTTGGCCGTTAATGTGGTGGAATGTTAAGCATCACATTTGTGATTATTGAAATGAGTAGTTACATCTGAGCCATGGCATTAAATCTGGTTAAATTATGTGTCGGCTGCGACAGTATTGAAACGCTTGCAGCCTGGATTGATTTCCGGCTGGAGGAAAAGCGCGCGGCTGGCCTGCTGCCGGAGCAGTTTCACACCACGCGCATGGTGCCTAAGCGCGTGGAAGAATTGCTCGATGGTGGTTCGCTTTACTGGGTGATTAAAGGCAATATCCAGTGCCGTCAGCGTTTGCTGGAAATCCGCACCTTTACCGATGATGAAGGTATTAATCGCTGCCATCTGGTGCTGGAGCCGAAAATCATTCCGACTGAATGGCAACCGCGTCGTGCATTTCAGGGCTGGCGTTATTTGAGCGCAGAAGATGCGCCTCTTGATGAGGCCGCAGGTAAGAACGGCCGAGCAGCCCTGCCAGCGGAACTCAGACGAGAATTGGCAGAGCTGGGTTTGCTTTAAATCTGGTTCAGGAACTGGGCAAAAACCATTGAGCCCTCCGGCCATGGGCCGTGGCCGCTCTCACTGTTCAGGTGTCCTGCTTCACCGGCGTCCAAGAGCATTGCGCCCCAATCATTGACAATGGCCTCTGCCGTTTCAAAATCTGAAAACGGATCATTGCGGCTGACAACCACCAATGTCGGGAAGGGCAGACGTTCGCGTGGATAAGGGCCGAATGTCATCAGATGGCGCGGGCGTATCTTTTCATTGGCCACATCCGGAGGTGCTACAAAAAATGCACCGACGACCTTGTCTTTAATCTGTGGAATAGCATGGATGGCCGCAGCAACACCAAGCGAATGTGCAACCAGCACAACGGGTTTCTCGGCGGTTTCTACCGCTTTGACAATTTCCTCAACCCAGTCTTTACGAACCGGCTTTGACCATTCTTTTTGCTCAACACGGCGCGCGGTGGAAAGTCTTTGCTCCCAGCGTGACTGCCAGTGGTCAGGGCCGGAATTGGTATAACCGGGAATGATGAGAATATCGACGTCTTTAACTTTCATATCAGCCCGTTCTTTTCATTCTTTGTCTCTTTTGCGCATGAGCGCAACAATCATTGCGTTGAATGCTTATTGCGTCTGTCCGGCGCATATTCAAGCATGTTTTGACTTAAATGGGGCTGAGTAGCTTCAAGAAAAAGGAATGTAATAAGAAATAGAGATTATTAAAAAGATTATAAATGATGGCAATGATCACAAAGTAATGATTGCCACCATTGATCGGTAAAAATTAATTGCGCGGCAAACGATCTCTGATTTCTGTTAAACGGTCATAGATGCGGAAGGAAAGTATGATGCCTTCGCATATAACGCGCCAGAAAATCAGACCGATAATAAAGAAAATTAAACTGCCGATAATTTTAAAAAAACCACCTCCCATGTAGCTATAAGCTGACAGAATGGTTCTGATGGCTGCAAATGCAATGCCAACATTACCGATCCAATAAACGACAGCAATCAGTGTCGGCGTTAAAAATTTGTCAAAACCAGTCATATCTTTGATGTTCATTTTTTACCTCGCTTGGGAGTTGCGGTTTTATTTCTTAATTAATTTATAGTTTAAATATTTTAATCAATTAAATTGATTGATAAGGCTTTGTTTTAAAATTGTCACTCTTCATAGCCGCGCTGGGTCGGGTAGTGATAAAACGCATACTGCCATGCAAAAGCTTCATGAACAATGATAAGTTTCACGCTTATGTGTGTGGATCGTTAAAAAAGATAAAGATCAGCACTATCTAAAAAACGTTAAGTCCTTTAATATAAAGGCGTACTAACCACATTTGTTAATTTAGATGGGATGAAAAACATGTCTTGGCATGCACCTTTGTTCATTGAAGTCAGCTGCGCTATGGAAATCTGTCGTTATGCAGCCGGTGACGGTGATGAACCGGTTCTGTTCTAAGTAACAGGAACGGAATTCTCAATGTTAAGCATTGAAATTTGATCATGACGACATTTCGTTCGATCGTGATTGGGGCCGCTGCTGGCGGCGGCCTCCCTCAATGGAATTGTGGTTGTCAAAACTGCCAGTTAGCACGCTTACCCTCTCCGCAGGGAATTCCTCCACAGACACAATCTTCACTCGCGGTAACTTCTGACGGTGAAAACTGGGCACTTCTCAATGCTTCCCCTGATATCAGGCAGCAATTGATTGATACGCCGGCACTCCATCCTCGAAGTTTGCGTGATAATCCGGTTAACACAGTGCTTCTCACCAATGGTGATCTGGATCACATTGCGGGTCTTTTGACCTTGCGTGAGAAACAGGCTTTCCGTTTGGTGATGACGGCAGCCATCCGTGATGTCCTCGCCGAGAATCCAATTTTTCGCGCGCTTGATCCGGCGTTTGTCAGCCAAGAAATCATCGCGCTTAATGAAACTTTCACGCTTGTTCCTGGCATTAAAGCCAAGCTTTTTGCAGTTCCGGGTAAGGTGCCGCTCTTTATGGAGGGGGATCATGTCGATACGGAACTGGAAGGCGAGCAAACAGTCGGCGTGGAAATGGTAACGGACGATCACCGGATTTATTATGTTCCCGGTTGCGCGGTCGTGCGTAATGATCTTTTACAGCGCATTGATGGTGCCGATATTTTATATTTCGATGGCACGTTGTTCAGCGATGATGAAATGCTGAAATCCGGCACCGGTATCAAGACCGGAAAGCGGATGGGGCATATTTCCATGTCTGGTGATGACGGCAGCCTGAAAGCGCTGGAAAAATGTGCGGTCTCCCGCAAGATTTACGTCCATATTAATAATACCAACCCTGTCTGGCGCGATGGCGCTGAGCGCAAACTTGTCGAAGACAGCGGGTTTGAAATTGCCTTTGATGGCAAGGAGATCAGTTTATGAAACCGGCTGCAAGCAAAGAAGAGTTTCACGCAAGATTGTTGGCAATCGGACAGGAACGCTATCACGACAAGCATCCGTTTCATGTGCGTTTGCATGGCGGTGAAAGCACTATTACCGAAGTGCGTGCTTGGGTGATCAACCGTTACTGCTATCAAAGCAGCATTCCGATGAAAGATGCGGCTTTTCTGTCGCGTTGTGAAGATGTGAATATGCGCCGCGCATGGCGCTCGCGTATCGAAGATCATGATGGCGGTATGCATGAAGGTGGCGGTATCCGCCGTTGGTTGAAGCTCGCCGAAGCTGTGGGCCTTGATCCGGATTATGTGGCATCGGGTAAAGGTATTCTGGCAGGCACTCGTTTTGCTGTAGGTGCTTATGTGCATTATGTACGTGATAAGCCATTGCTGGATGCGGTCGCATCATCTTTGACCGAGTTATTTGCGCCGAAAATTCACAAAGACCGTATTGCTGGTCTTTTAAAGCATTATGCTTTTGCTGATGACAATGCATTGTCTTATTTCCGTCAGCGTTTGAATGAAGCACCGGTCGATGTCGAATACGGCCTTGCTTATGTCATGGAGCACGCGGATACATTGGAAAAACAGGATGCAGTTGCCGCTGCTCTCACCTTTAAAACCGATGTATTGTGGTCGCAACTCGATGCCCTTTATCTGGCCTATGTCGCACCCGGTATGATTCCACCCGGTGCATGGGATGGCAAAGAAGGCGTTAATGCTGAATGGGACAAGGCACTGGCTGCAAAGAAAGTTTTAGCATGAGCGAAACAGTAACTATTTTGCCTGCCAATATCATCAAACTTGCCCGCGGTGTGCGTTTGCGTGTCGATGACGTGCGCGGTCAAACCGTCCTGCTGGCGCCTGAACGCGCGATGGCTGTTGACGAAATTGCCGTCACCATCGTCAATGCTCTGGATGGTGAGCGCTCCATCGATGTTATTTGTGATCAGTTTGCTAAAGATTTCAACGCACCACGCGACCTGATTGGTGGTGATGTACTGAAATTTGTACAGGAATTGGCCAATCGCCGTATGATTGAGGTTGTGGAATGACTGCCACCGGTTTGGCAGCGGCTGAAACTTTAAAAAACTATGCGCCGCCGCCAATGGCACTACTTGCCGAATTGACCCACCGTTGTCCGCTTGCATGCCCTTATTGCTCCAATCCATTGGAACTGATTGGCGTGAAGAAAGAACTCACCACTGAAGAGTGGATTGAAACCTTTCGTCAAGCGGCTCAAATGGGCGTTTTGCATTTGCATCTATCTGGTGGGGAACCGGCCGCACGCCGCGATTTGCTGGAGCTGACCAAAGCGGCGGTTGATATTGGCCTTTACACCAACTTGATTACCTCAGGCATTGGTTTGAATGAACAGCGCGTCAACGCTTTGGCTGATGCAGGGTTGGATCATGTACAGCTGTCATTGCAGGGCACGGACGCCGTTTCTGCTGATCGTGTTGGCGGGTATAAGGGCGGTTTTGATCGCAAAATGGCTGTTGCCAAATGGGTGGGGGAGGCTGGCGTTCCGCTCACTGTTAATGCTGTTTGCCACAAGCAAAACATGGATCAGCTCAATGATATGCTGGAACTCGCCATTGAGCTTGGTGCACGCCGCATTGAAATTGCGACGGTGCAGTTTCATGGCTGGGCTGAAAAGAACAAGGCTGCCTTGCTGCCCACGCGCGAGCAGGTCACATTCGCCAATAAAACGGTAGCAGAAGCGCGCAAGCGTTTAGAAGGCCGTCTGGTGATTGATTATGTACCTGCCGACTATTACTCGTCTTATCCAAAGGCCTGTATGGGCGGCTGGGGACGTATCGGCCTGAATGTCACGCCGGATGGTCGGGTACTGCCATGTCACGCGGCTGAGACGATCCCTTCATTGCGCTTTGACAATATCAAAGATAAGGCGCTTGCTGATATCTGGTATCATGGCGATGCGTTTAACGCTTATCGCGGTGATGATTGGATGCCGGATTTGTGCCGTACATGTGAGCGCAAAGAAATTGATTTTGGCGGTTGTCGTTGTCAGGCAATGGCAATTGCCGGTGATGCCAGTGCAACCGACCCTGTCTGTGTGCGTTCACCACTGCGTAATCTGGTGACAGCAATGGCAGAGGAAAACTCGTCTGCACCAGTGCCGGAAAGTTTTACCTATCGTTCATTTGCATAAAAACATCATTCGCAGATTATAAAATGGGCAGGGGCAGTTAAAACAAACTGCTCCTGTTTTTTTATGTACAGACTGATAATTGATATAAAATCACAACCTATATATGTAGAAATAGTACGGTGCGGCGGTTCTTTCGATAAGGGATTACAATGTATTTTTCAGCCGTTTGGGCATTGCTGCCTATGACCCATACCCCTTTTGTTCTAAAGTGAACGGAATAGGAATATTTGTCAATATGTAGGCATATGTTCCTTACGAGTAGGTGTGGGAAACACGAAATAAACCAATGCTTTCATTGTCATCTATGTATCAAAAACATTGCGGTAGGCCGTCTGATGCGAAGCGGTGCGATGATATTTATATCAATCGTAGATGTTTAAACTGGAATTGTCTTAGCGATGTTTAATCGGACGCTATTGCCGTTTGATGCTCTATGAAAAGAACACCTATTGAACAAAAAATGTAAACCGTTAGAAAAAAGCTGTAAACTGCCGTTTGGGCTATCTTGTGTAAGTCATTGAAATTTATGGCGATCCCGACAGGATTCGAACCTGTGACCGTCGGCTTAGAAGGCCGGTGCTCTATCCAGCTGAGCTACGGGACCAAAATTGGCTGGTCTGTCCGGAACTTATGTGCGCAAACAAACACAATTGCAAGATAAGTCTTGCGGGCATCCTACGATTTCAAAAGGATTTTATGATCCTGTTAAAATTAATGGGTCCAAGGTTGCAGGCGGTCCGAACGGAAATTATCCGAATAAGAAACTGCACGTCGTTTCGCTTCATTGGGTTCGAAAAGGCGATAGGCAATGCCATTACGAGTCGCATAGGCTATTGCTTCTTCTTTTGTTTCGAATTTAAGGCGTACTTGGCTCAGCATATCTCGGCCGGACGTGTAGCCCATCAACGGTTCAACAATGCGTGGGGCCTGCGGTTCATATTCCAGAAACCATGTTTCCGATTTGGCTTTGCCAGATTGCATGGCTGTTTTTGCAGGGCGATAAATACGTGCGACCATGTGGAGAACCTTGCTATCCGCTTTTCTTTGTAATGGTCGGAGCGGCAGGATTCGAACCTGCGACCCCCTGATCCCAAATCAGGTGCGCTACCAGACTGCGCTACGCTCCGCTATCTTGCGAATGACTGTGTTAATAAGGGTAAGCGTTACACTTTGCAAGCCCTAAATCTATCTTTTAAAAGAAAAGTTATCTTTTTAAGCTGCTGAATTAACAAAAGAATATTGCATCAATATATTTTATCATGCCGCTTAGATGAACATCAAATTTAAAAGAAGTTGGGGAGGTTTTCGCTTAATTTTTAAATGATGGTCGGAGCGGCAGGATTCGAACCTGCGACCCCCTGATCCCAAATCAGGTGCGCTACCAGACTGCGCTACGCTCCGCTATCTTGCGAATGACGGCTTAATAAGCGCTCGTTTCTCTGTTGGCAAGCCCTAAAGCAGGATTTTAAAAGAAAAAATGCCAATTTTTTCACAGCGATTGCTTTGGCGTCTCTTTTTGTGTCTCTTCCGCTATGGAAATAACCTCAGCGGAAGAGAAATTCATGACAAATATCAGATTATAAAGGCTTTTATGATTCGAGTGCCGCAAATCCACGCTCCAGATCGGCAATTAAATCTTCCGGATTTTCCAATCCGATTTGCAGACGGATGATTGCACCTCCGTAATTGTTGCGCGCAACTTTACGATCTTGAATATTGACGACCACGGCAAGGCTTTCATAGCCACCCCATGAATAGCCTAGACCGAAGATTTGCAGGGCATTGACGAATCTACGGGCGTCTTCGTCTGTTTTATTGGCAAGAACCATAGAGAAAACACCCGATGCGCCTTTAAAATCACGTTTCCACAACGCATAATCCGGATGGTTTTCCAAAGCAGGGTGCAAAATCTCGCCGGTAAGCGGATGCTTGTCCAGCCAATTGGCGACAGTGAGCGCACTCTTATGATGATGCTCAAGTCTGATTCCCATCGTGCGTAAACCGCGCAGAACTTGATATGCATCATCGCCGGAAACGCACAGCCCCATCGTTCCGTGTGTTTCTAATAATTGCGGCCAGCAGCGTTTATTGGCAGAGACTGTACCGAATAATAAATCTGAATGGCCGGACGGATATTTGGTCGCGGCATGAATGGAAATATCCACGCCAAAATCAAGCGCACGGAAATAGACCGGTGTTGCCCAGGTATTATCCATCATCACAATAATATCACGAGCGTGCGCGGCTTCCACGATGGCCGGAATGTCCTGGATTTCAAATGTATTGGAGGCAGGTGATTCCGTGAAAACAACCTTGGTGTTGTCTTTGAAATGTTTCTCGATATCTGCTCCCAGATCAGGCGAATAATATTCCACTTCGATACCGAGCCTTTTAAGGATTGTATCAGCAAAATGACGGGTAGGATTATAGATGGAATCAACAAACAGCACATGATCGCCCGGACTTAAAAAGGCAAGCAGAGGGACGGTGACAGCGGCAAGGCCGGATGGCACACAAATAGTGCCTTCTGAACCTTCAAGGGCATTGATGGCTTCGCAAAGGGCTTTTGTGGTCGGTGTGCCTCTGGTGCCGTAAGTGTATTCCTGGCTGCCATCAATCATGCTCTCAGCATTGGGAAACAAAACGGTAGAAGCGCGCACAACCGGAGGATTCACAAACCCATGATAATCACGCGGATTATAGCCATCATGTGCAAGGCGGGTGTGAATACCAAGATGTTGTGATTTGTCTTTGCTGGTCATGGAAGTTATGCCTCGGCTATTGAAGTTTGCATGAATCTGATAGCGATTGTGCATAGCTAAGTAAAAAAGGACAGCGATTTGCTTTATTTTTTATAACCGCCATCATTATGACGATGTGGAACGGTTGATACGCGCCGCTGCGAAGTGAAATATAATTTTTTATAAGGCATTATTTATGAATGTTAAGGTATCTCAATTTTCAATAAATCAGGTATACAAGAATTTTTTTGCTATTTTGAAAAAGCCTCGCCCTTCTGGCTGGACGGCACCCATGACCTGGACTTTGTGTATTTTGCCCGTGGCTTTACTGCTTGTGCACCCGTTCGACGCGCAAATCAGCATAGCATGGTCGGAACATACGACAAAATTTCAACATGTGATGGCCGCATCAACCAATATGATAAAGTCGGTTTACTGGTTGCTTCTGGGTGTGCTTATGTGGGGGGGCAGCACTTTTTATCTGAACAAAAAATCTGGACAAGTTGCCTCGACATTCATTGTGCGAGGACGTGAGGCTGGAATTTATCTTTTCTTTGCAATTATTTGTTCAAGCATGCCGGTGACTTTGATCAAATATCTTGTTGGTCGGGCGCGTCCGCATTTGATTGAACAAGTGGGGCCGGAATATTTTGCACCACTGACTGGAAGCTATCTTTATCTCAGTTTCCCCTCCGGTCATGCGATGATGGCCGGTATTTTAATTGTGTTTTCACTTAAATTTCTTCCGCTGCTGAGTTGGGTAACTGTACCGCTTTGTTTTCTGCTGACATTTAGCCGTGTGATTGTTGCCGCCCATTATCCGACCGATATTCTGGCCGGATTTACAATTGGAGTCGTTGTCAGCCTGTGGTTGTATAATTTTTTGAAATTGAGAAATATTATTGCGCCACCAGAAATAAATAAAAAATAACATGCGTTTCCCTCCAATTTTTAGGGATGGAAATGCATGTTTCAATCTGTTTATGTTATGTATCTATATGAATTTGTGATGATTTTGACGGTCATAATTTAAAGCAACAATTTTATGAAATTGGGCGGATTGAAATTGAAAAAATACTTATTCCCCTTGAATTGGTAGGGTTTTGTTTGATTTATTATAAGAAAGTTTAACACGAAATCTCTTGACCACTGGCGATTTATCGCCTTCCATGAGATGGTGAAAGGATCGACCCGTAACGGTTAAGGGCAATTACCGGTAATTTTTAAAAACGGTACGCTCAAAGGGTTGTTCGTGGGGAAAATAATAAAAAGGTTAAATACCAAATGAAAAAAAATATTCATCAGAGCGTATTGGGAAAAATTGTAGCGGGTGCCGCTTTTTCAGCGGTACTGATCGGTGGTACTGCATTTGCTGGCACATTGGATGATGTTAAAGCAAAAGGCTTTCTGCAATGTGGCGTAAATACAGGTCTTACTGGTTTTGCTTCTCCGGATGACAAAGGGGAGTGGACAGGCTTTGACGTGGATTATTGCCGTGCCGTAGCGGCTGCTATTTTTGGTGATCCGACAAAGGTTAAATTTACACCGCTTAATGCAAAAGAACGCTTTACTGCTTTGCAATCGGGTGAGGTGGATGTACTTATCCGTAACACGACCTGGACTATTGGGCGTGATACATCTTTGGGTCTCGATTTTACCGGCGTTAATTATTATGACGGTCAGGGCTTTATGATCAATGCCAAGAAATTGGCAGGCATCAACTCGGCTCTCCAGCTTTCAGGCGCATCTGTTTGTGTTCAGGCCGGAACCACGACAGAACTCAATCTGGCTGATTATTTCCGTGCCAACAAAATGGAATATAATCCGGTTGTATTTGAAAAAGTGGATGAGGTGAATTCGGCCTATGATGCAGGCCGCTGTGATGCTTACACCACAGACCAATCCGGCTTATATTCCATTCGTTTGCGACTTTCCAATCCGGACGATCATATTGTTCTGCCGGAAATCATTTCCAAAGAACCTTTGGGGCCGACAGTTCGCCAAGGTGACTCTCAATGGGCGGATGTAGTTCGTTGGGTGCACTATGCCATGCTCGATACTGAAGAAATGGGCATTAATCAGGGGAATGTTGACGAGATGAAAAACTCGGACAACCCGGAAATCAAGCGTATGCTCGGCACTGAAGCTGATACTAAAATTGGTACCGATCTGGGGCTCGAAAATGATTGGGTTGTGAAAATCATCAAGAGCGTTGGCAATTATGGTGAGGTATTCGACCGTAACATCGGTTCAGGAAGCCCGTTGAAGATTGCCCGTGGCGTCAATGCGCAATGGACCAAAGGTGGTTTGCAATATGGTATGCCTATCCGTTAAGTCGCGGATTTGAGTGCATGCGAAGGGCTGACCGTATCGCTTTAATGTGAGTGATACGGTCATAGTCCGCGCTAAAGGAATGATCTGAACGCCCGCGTTTTTTATTGTGGCTTATTGATAGAGTGAAATTTGTATTGAAACACGGGTTTTGCCGGCGAGGTCGAGTAATGCCTCATCTTTGTAATATGCAGATGCTATTGATCATGCATAAGCATAACAAATACAAACTCGATATGAGGCTAGAGGCTTGAAATAAAACAGGCCGTCTTCTTCTGGTAATTGCAGATCATTATCATATTTCAAGCTGTGTACTTATTTTTTTAAGTCGACAGCTGGCGGGGATTGCTGGTTTGACTTGGTCAGAGCTTTGACCGGGGCAGGTTCTGCTGCCTATCATCTGGCTCCTCCGCACAACATCTGTGGGGAAATAAATGACCTCAGGTTCAATAGTGCAAAATACGATACAGCCCGGGCGTGGATCATTGCTTTATGATCCACGCATACGTGGTATTTTTTATCAGGCTTTGGTCTTTATTGCGGTTGTCAGCTTTATTTACTGGATTGTTGGCAATACGGTTGCCAATTTGCAGAAAGCCAATATTGCATCCGGCTTTGCTTTTTTGAGAGGGCGGGCAGGCTTTGATATTAGCCAGTCGCTGATTGCGTATAATAATGATTCTACCTATGGCCGGGCGCTGTTGGTCGGTCTTCTAAATACTCTTTATGTCGCTTTTTTAGGCATTATCGTTGCTTCAGTCGTTGGTTTTTTGGTCGGTGTGGGACGCTTGTCACCCAATTGGCTGATTAGAAAACTCTGCACCGTCTATGTGGAGGTTTTTCGTAATATACCGCCCTTATTGGTGATTTTTTTCTGGTATTTCGGCGTTTTGTCGGTGCTGCCTCAGGCACGTGAAAGCCTGGAGCTGCCGTTCAATACTTATCTGAACAATCGCGGTTTCTTCTTTCCGTCATTGGTATGGGGTGAAGGTGCTGGTATTGTCGGCAGTTTATGTCTTATCGGCATAGTCGCAGCATTTTTATTAAGCCGCTGGGCGCGTAAGCGTCGTATTCAAACCGGTCAATCATTCCCCACATTATGGTTCAATCTCGCTTTCGTGATTGGTCTGCCTTTATTGGCATTTCTGGCTCTTGGCATGCCCTTAAGCTTTGATTATCCCAAACTTGGCACTTTTAGTTTAAGTGGCGGCGCACAAATCAAGCCGGAATTCATGTCGCTTTTTCTGGCTTTGTCTTTCTATACGGCGTCATTCATCGCAGAAACCGTGCGTGCCGGTGTCTTAGGTGTCAGCCGCGGACAATCGGAAGCAGCCGAAGCTTTAGGCCTGCGCCCACGCCAAACAATGCGGCTGATCATTATACCGCAAGCCATGCGCATTATTATTCCGCCGCTTTCCAGCCAATATCTGAACCTGACGAAAAACTCGTCATTGGCGATCGCAATCGGATATCCGGATCTTGTCGCCGTGGGAGGAACAATCCTTAACCAGACTGGTCAGTCGATTGAGGTTGTGGCGATTTGGATGGTGATCTATCTCGGTATCAGTTTGCTGACTTCCGGCTTTATGAACTGGTTTAACGCCAAAATGGCCTTGGTGGAGCGCTGAATATGACCAGAGAAAACTTACTTTATGTGCGTGAAAATCTGGCACCGCAGGAATATCCGCCAGAAAATAATGCAGGTCTATGGGCTTGGGCGCGTGTCAATCTCTTATCCACGCCGGTGAATACTGTGCTGACAATTCTTGCCATATTGGTATTATGGTGGTCGGGGCCACCATTAATCCGCTGGCTGTTTATCGATGCTGTGTGGACGGGGTCTGATCGCTTTGCCTGTCTTACCACTGCACAAGGCGGTGAACTGGCAGAGGGCTGGAGCGGTGCGTGTTGGGCCTTTGTCCAGGCCAAATATCAGCAGTTTCTTTATGGTCGTTATCCAATTGATCAGCGTTGGCGTGTTAATCTGACAGCGGCACTCTTTGTCGTGTTGTTGGCGCCTTTGATGATTCCGGCAATCAAACACAAAGTTGCCAATGCCATTTTGTTTTTCATAATCTTTCCGGTTGTGGCATTCATTTTGCTGGTTGGCGGTGCTTTTGGTCTTTCCTATGTGGAAACACCATTATGGGGAGGGCTGCTGGTAACACTTGTGCTTTCCTTTGTCGGAATTGCGGTTTCGCTGCCACTTGGAATTTTGCTGGCTTTGGCGCGACGCTCCAATCTGCCGGTCATCAAAGCGATTTCTATTATTTTTATCGAAACCGTACGTGGTGTGCCACTGGTGACAGTGCTCTTCATGGCAAGTGTTATGCTGCCATTATTTTTGCCGCCAGGGGTAAGTTTCGACAAGTTGATGCGTGCGCTTATCGGTGTGGCTTTATTTGCATCTGCTTATATGGCTGAAGTTGTGCGCGGTGGTTTGCAGGCTATACCAAAAGGCCAATATGAAGGCGCTGAGGCACTGGGCTTGAGTTATTGGCATAAAACCGGCCTGATTATATTGCCGCAAGCTTTGAAAATGGTCATTCCGGGCATTGTGAATACCTTCATCGGACTATTCAAAGATACAAGTCTTGTTTACATTATTGGTATGTTCGACTTGCTTGGGATCGTGAGACAGAATTTCTCGGATGCGAATTGGGCGACACCGCAAACACCGTTGACGGGGTTGGTCTTCGCCGCTTTTGTCTTTTGGATTTTCTGTTTTGGTATGTCGCGCTATTCTATTTTTATGGAACGCCGCCTTGATACCGGCCACAAACGATAATTGAGGGAATAACGGTTATGAATGCACAACCAAATAATAAAGTGGCTGAAATGGCTATCGGTGAGACACCCAAGATGCAGGTCTCTAAAACCGAAGTGGCAATTGAAATTGAGCATATGCATAAATGGTATGGTGAGTTTCATGTGCTGCGCGACATCAATTTAAAAGTGATGCGGGGAGAACGTATTGTGGTGGCTGGCCCCTCCGGCTCGGGTAAGTCCACCATGATCCGCTGTATCAATCGCTTGGAAGAGCATCAAAAAGGCAGGATTATTGTAGACGGCACAGAGCTTACTAATGATTTGAAGAAAATTGATGAGGTGCGCCGTGAGGTCGGCATGGTTTTCCAGCACTTCAATCTGTTTCCGCATCTGACAATTTTGGAAAATTGCACACTGGCACCGATCTGGGTGCGTAAAATGCCGAAAAAACAGGCCGAAGAAGTGGCAATGCACTATCTGGAACGCGTCAAAATTCCGGAGCAGGCCCATAAATATCCGGGGCAATTATCCGGTGGGCAGCAGCAACGTGTGGCGATTGCCCGCGCTTTATGTATGAACCCGCGTGTGATGTTGTTTGATGAACCAACCTCTGCACTTGATCCGGAAATGATCAAGGAAGTGCTGGATACAATGGTTGGCCTGGCTGAAGAAGGCATGACCATGATTTGCGTGACCCATGAAATGGGCTTTGCCCGTCAGGTTGCAAATCGGGTTATATTCATGGATCAGGGGCAGATTGTTGAAGAAAATGCACCGGCAGAATTCTTTGATAATCCTCAGCATGAACGCACCAAATTGTTCTTGAGCCAGATTTTGCATTAATTGTCTGTCATATCAAATTAGAAAAAGCGCCATTTCAAAAGGCGCTTTTTTTTATTAGTGTTGGGATGGGTGTAAAAAAAGCCCCCGTGTGAAACACAGGGGGCTTTTTAATTTATTAGATAGAAGAGAACATCTCTTAGAAGAAGCTCTTCTTCTGCCACCATCCCGACCGCTTGGCTGCCGGTGCTGCTTCATTGTCGCTGGATGTAATCACCGGCTGCGACGTTTCCTGCGGCTGATTTACCGGCACAGTAATCGGCTCAACTGTTTCTACAATTGGCTGTTGTTGAGGTTCATCAGCACCAACAACTGGAACATTCTCAGGAGCTTCAATTGCATCCTCAGCTTTAGTCTTGCGTGTGCGTGGTTTACGGGTTGATTTTTCAGCTGCTTCAACCGGAGCTTTTTCAGCAGCTTTATCTTTGGCCGCCGTTTTGCGTGCACGCGGTTTACGAACAGGCTTTTCTTCTGCAACGACGTCTTCTGCAACGGATTCTGTCGAAACTTCAGCGGTTTTTACAACCTCAACAGCTTCAGCTTTCTCATCCGCAACAGGGGCTGTTTCTAAAGTCACAGCGGTTTTAACTTTTGTAGTGCGGCGACGAGCAGGCTTTTTCGTCTTTTCTTCGCTCTTTTCAGCAATGGGAGCAGCTTCAACAGTCTTGGTTGCTTCTGGCTTGCCTGCCTCAACCTTTGCACTGACACTCGCTTCAACAGTCACTGCGGCTACAGGTGCAGGGCCCGGAACAGGTTCCGCTGGCGGAACATTTCTTGCCTTTTCCGCAGCTTCTTTTGCAGCTTGGCGTTTAGCTTCAGCGGCGGCCAACAATTCTGTCCAGTCACCGATCAGTTCCGCTGCCGGAAGGTTGTTGTAATGTCCGTCATCACGACGGTTTTTACGTCCGCCACGACGGCCACGGCGGCGTTTTTTACGCTGATCATCGTCTGAATGACCACTGGAAGCGGCATGATCTGCGTGGCCATCACGCTCATTTTCATCATCGGATTGTGCGTCTGTATCATGGCTGTCGGCGTGATTATCACGCTCGCCACGGCGACGGCGACGACGGCGGCGGCGGCGATCATTGTCATTGCCAATGGTTTCTTCCTTGTCGGAGGAAGCCAATTCTGTTTCAGCTTCGATCTCGTCAGCTTCAGCCGGCAATTCAGGATCTTCAATGCCATCATCATAATAGTCTGCCGGTTGCAGGGCAGGCATAGTGATTGGACGGGTTGAAGGTGTACCTTTATCAATAACCAGATTTTGCACACCAACAGATTCATCGGCATTGATATGGATGTTGAGGCCGAAACGGGCTTCCAGATCGGATAAAAGCTGGCGCTTGTGATTCAAGACATAAAGGGCGGTCGCCGCAGGTGTGCGAACGGAAATATCATAGCCGCTATTACGCATCAGATAATCTTCAACGGCACGGATAACATGCAGCGCCATCGAAGAATCGGAGCGGATATGACCTGTGCCACCGCAATGCGGGCAAATCTGCATCGTGCTTTCAAGAACAGATGCACGAATGCGCTGACGCGACATTTCCAGCAAACCGAAATGCGAAATACGTCCGACCTGAATACGTGCCCGATCATCTTTCAGGCAGTCTTTCATTTTCTTTTCAACAGCGCGGTTATTGCGTTTTTCTTCCATATCGATGAAGTCAACGACAATAAGGCCGGCGAGATCGCGCAGACGTAATTGACGCGCAACTTCTTCTGCTGCTTCCAGATTGGTCTGGAGCGCTGTTTCTTCAATGGAATTTTCGCGCGTCGAGCGGCCTGAATTTACGTCAATCGCCACCAGCGCTTCGGTTTGGTTGATAATAATATAACCGCCTGATTTCAGCGTCACTTGCGGCAGCAACATACGATCCAATTGCGCTTCAATGCCGTTACGGGCAAAGATTGGCAATTGTTCACGATAAGGCTGCACCACACGGGCATGGCTTGGCATCAACATCCGCATGAATTCTTTTGCCTCACGATAACCTTCTTCGCCGGCAACAAGAATTTCGCTGATATCTTTATTATAAAGATCACGAATCGAACGTTTAATCAGGCTACCTTCTTCATAAACGAGAGCAGGTGCCACTGATTGCAATGTCAGATTGCGTACATTTTCCCACATACGCATCAGATATTCATAGTCACGGCGCACTTCTGCTTTGGTGCGGTTGGCACCGGCAGTACGCAAGATGACGCCCATGCCCTGCGGCACTTCCAGCTCTTTGACGATATCTTTTAAGCGCTTGCGATCCTGAATATTGGTGATTTTGCGCGAAATACCGCCACCACGTGCCGTGTTAGGCATCAAAACGGAATAACGTCCGGCAAGTGACAGATAAGTGGTAAGAGCCGCGCCTTTGTTGCCGCGCTCTTCTTTAACTACCTGAACCAGCAAAATCTGGCGGCGTTTGATCACTTCCTGAATATTGTATTGACGGCGATGCACACGGTTATGCGTTGGCAGTTCTTCCATCGCATCTTCAGAACCTACAGATTCGACGGTGTCATTTTCATCGTCACTGTCATGATCGTCATCATCATGATTGTCTGAAATGAAATCATCAGCAGGTTCTGACACGCTTTCCAAATGGATCGCATGCGGAACAGCCGGTGTGCCGGGCACATAGTCAACAAAAGCAGGGCCGACTGGTTCTGCTGCCGGAACAGCATTTTTCGCCGCGCCATTGTCATGGCGGCGGTTGCGACGGCGATTGCCACGGCGGCGATCATGACGATCTGAGCGTGAACCTTGCGCATTACTTTGCGGCTGCTCATCATGATCGTCATCATCATTGTCGGCATTGGCGGCTGCTGCCGCAGCTTCTGCTTCCATCAAAGCCTGACGGTCAGCAGCAGGGATTTGGTAATAATCAGGATGAATTTCTGAAAATGCCAAAAAGCCGTGGCGATTGCCGCCATATTCAACGAATGCTGCCTGTAAGGATGGCTCGACGCGTGTTACGCGGGCGAGATAAATATTGCCTTTAAGTTGTTTTTTATGCTCGGATTCAAAATCAAATTCTTCAATTTTATTACCCCGCGTAACGATAACGCGCGTTTCCTCCGGGTGAGAGGCATCGATAAGCATCTTGTTTAACATGTTTGTTTTTCCTGCCGACAACGCGGCGCACATCAAAGGGGCGCAAGAGAACCAAATCTTTGGTTGCTCGCTCAAGAGTGCGTCTGTCGGATGGTTCGAGGTTCTTCGAAACAGTCAATAAGGCTTCTACGCGTAACTGCCTTGCGGCGATCGCGGTTTCCTGCCTGTTATTGATCGGTCTTTTTTGACCCATATCTGTTCCGAACGAAACGACCTAAAAAATGACCTGGAAATGCCAGGCCGACCTTGTTTGCCCTGTTAAGAGCTGGCGACCACGTTGAATAATGACGCTGTCGTCCAATTAAAAAGCGGTGTGAACCGCAAAATCCTGTACGGGTACGGCTGGCGATGATGATCGCCCATTGCGCGGAAAGTCCGAGTTATAACTGCTTTCACCAGTTATTTCAGGACTTTGATTCTGCGGGCAAAACCGAAACCTAACTATGCTTTTATGACCTGTTTTCACTCATGACAAGAAGGAATATTTTACATAACCCTTCAAGTGACAGGTTGAGAGCTGCAGATTACCTTTAAAAAACTTAATTACATAAAAGATTAACTACATTGCGTTTAGTCTTTAATAATTCATTTGGCGTGTGATTTTTGCCGAAATCTGGACATAAGCTTTCTTTAACAGAGTTAAAAATGGGCAATTGCTTATTTTCAAATATTGGGCGGCGGTTGGCTGAGCCTCTATCGATTATGGTATGATAATGCGTTCTTTTTTAGGATTGTTCTTTAGCCTTGGAATCATTTTTGTTCTGGGCGTTCAATCAGTATTGGCTGCACCTGTTTCTGCTTTAACATTTCGTATGGCCGGAGATGAGCTACGCACACGCATTGTCGTGATGTTTGATGAAAAACCGGATGTCATGCCGATCTTGTTTGCCAAGCCGCATCGTTTGGTATTGGAACTGAATGAAACGCGCTTCGGTTTTGATGAAAAATCCTTAACCCCTCGTGGGCTTGTCTCATCAGTGCGTTATGGTTTGGCAGGTGAGGGGCGTTCGCGTTTGATTTTATCGCTTATTGGTCCATTCAAGCTTGAAAATATTGATGTGATCAAAAATGAAAACGCGCCCGGCTATCGTATGGTTGTCGATATTATTGCAACATCAGATCGGGAGTTTGCGGATGATCTGGCTGAACAGAACCGTCAAAGTGCATTAACGCCCGCACAGGCTGCGCAAGACAAAATGAGCCGTGAAAAGCAACAGGCTGCTAAAAAATTCACCATCATGCTGGATGCCGGACATGGCGGTATTGATAGTGGTGCCGAGGGTATCAGCGGTTTGAAAGAAAAAGATGTTACACTGGCGTTTGCAAGGGATTTGCGTGATCGTTTAGAAAAAGAAAAAGATTTTCAGGTGTTTATGACACGCGATGAAGACGTTTTTTTACGTCTTGGTGAGCGTGTTCGTCTGGCTCGTCAACATGAGGCTGATCTTTTCATCTCCATCCATGCCGATAGCGTGCCGCAACATTACATTCGTGGCGCAACTGTCTATACAATCTCTGATAAAGCATCTGACTCAGTCGCGCGTGCAATGGCGGAGCGTGAAAACAGATCGGATGAATTTGCCGGTATTGTGCCTGACGATTTACCTGAGGTCACTGATATTTTGCTGGATTTGACGCGCCGTGAAACGCACGGCTTCTCACTGAAGTTTGCCGATAAAGTTTTGCAGTCATTGGAGGGGGAGGTCAGCCTTATCAATAATCCGCATCGTTTTGCCGGTTTTCAGGTGTTACGTGCGCCCGATGTACCGTCTGTATTGATGGAAATCGGTTATTTGTCGAACAAAGAAGATGAAAAGCTGATTACCGATCCGGAATGGCGCAAACTTTTTGCCGAACGTTTGGTTGTTGCTATCAAGCATTTTTCTATCATGAAAAAGAACCTGTCACCGATTCCCTGAAAGCTGACAGGCCATTGTAATATTGGTCAGAAAAACAGGTGCCGTTTTGATTTCTTTTTTTATGTGTGATTTAAGCTTCACCTGAAATAAACTATTGTTCATGTATGATAATTTATCGCAGGCGATTTTGTAAAATGCTGCAATTTTGCATATCCGGCAGATAAAGTGATTTGAAGTTCGTAATTTTAGGTTAAATCTTTATAAATGATCTTGCCTTTGACGTAATTGCCCTTCACTACCAACTTTTAGTGTCGTGAACATGCCGCAATTGTGTTTTTGGATGTAAACGATAACACATGATAAAAATGCATGTGACGGAAATGAAACTGACTGGCTGTTTGGTGATACGGAAGGTAGGATTCCGGGTTTATGGTACGACTTATCGGTTATTTCTTCGGCATTGGTGCCGTTTTCATGCTTATGGTTGCTGGTGCCGTTGCGGTTTTTATCAGTAAAATAAACAAGGAACTGCCCGATTACGAAGTTCTGGAGAATTATGAGCCTCCTGTAATGACGCGTGTTCATGCGTCTGACGGTAGTTTGATGGCCGAATTTTCCAGAGAACGTCGCTTGTACCTGCCGATTCAGGCTGTACCGGATCGTGTGAAAGCTGCTTTCATTTCTGCTGAAGATAAGAACTTCTACCAGCATAATGGTGTGGATGTTGGCGGCGTTGCCCGCGCAATGGTCAATAATGTCAAAGGTCTTGGCAGTGGTCGCCGCCCTGAAGGCGCCTCGACAATTACGCAGCAGGTGGCAAAAAACTTCCTCCTGAGCACCGAACAGACCTATGATCGCAAAATCAAGGAAGCAATTTTGGCCATGCGTATTGAGCAGGCCTATTCCAAAGATCGCATTCTTGAACTTTATTTGAACGAAATTTTCTTTGGTATGGGCGCTTATGGTATCGCGGGCGCAGCACTTACTTATTATGATAAAGCGGTTGGTGAATTATCTATATCTGAGATGGCCTATCTGGCAGCACTGCCGAAAGGCCCGGCCAATTATCATCCCTTCCGCCGACCTGAACGTGCTATTGAGCGACGCAATTATGTGATCGATCGCATGGCTGAAAACGAATATATCACCATGGAAGAGGCAGAAGCGGCTAAGGCTGAGCCGCTGCACGTCAATATTCGTCAGACCTCGAAATATCTTGCTTCGTCAGAATATTTTACCGAGGAAGTACGCCGCCAGATCATCGCCAAATACGGTGACAAAGCCCTTTATGAAAGTGGCTTGTCGGTTCGAACGACCCTTGATCCGAAATTGCAGGTGATGGCGCGCAATTCGTTGCAGGCAGCACTTTTGCGTTATGATGAAGCGCGCGGATATCGCGGACCATATAAGCAAATTGAGCTTGGTTCAGATTGGGGTGTTCCGCTTGGCGAGATATCGGCATTCTCCGATGTGCCGGAGTGGCAGTTATCGGTTGTGCTTAATGTTTCAGCGGCTGGCGCAGATATTGGGTTGCAGCCGGCGCGTGAGGCTTCAGGTGCACGTTCAAAAGAACGCAAGCAAGGCTTTATTGCCGCTGATGATATGAAATGGGCTATGCGCGTTATAAATATCGGCGGCAAACGCACCAGCGCCAAGTCACCTGAAGGTGTGCTTAAAGCGGGCGATGTCGTCTATGTTTCGCGCAAAAAAGACAGCGACACAGCTTTCCGTCTGCAACAGCCGCCGAAAGTCGAAGGCGCTCTCGTCGCGATGGATCCGCATACCGGACGTGTACTGGCAATGAGTGGCGGATTCTCTTTCTCCGAATCTGAATTCAACCGCGCGACACAGGCTTACCGTCAGCCAGGTTCCTCCTTCAAACCCTTCGTTTATGCGGCAGCACTTGATTATGGCTATACGCCTGCTTCAGTTGTGCTTGATGGGCCGTTGGAAGTTAATCAAGGCGGCTCATTGGGTGTTTGGGCTCCTAAAAACTATTCAGGTAAATTTTCGGGCCCGTCGACATTGCGTTATGGTATCGAACAATCTCGTAACGTGATGACTGTACGCCTCGCGCAAGATATGGGCATGAATGTCGTTGCCGAATATGCCGAGCGTTTTGGCATTTATGACAAGATGATGCCGGTTTTGTCGATGTCGCTTGGTGCAGGTGAAACAACTGTTTTGCGTATGGTTACCGGTTATTCGGTGATGGCCAATGGCGGACGCAGCATTACACCTTCGATGATTGACCGTATTCAGGATCGTTATGGTAAAACAATTTTCAAGCATGACAGCAGGAAATGTGAAAACTGTAATGCCGAGACATGGTCAAATCAGGATGAGCCGGAATTGATTGATGATCGTGATCAGGTGCTTGATCCGATGACCGCCTATCAGATCACTTCCATGATGGAAGGTGTTGTGCAACGTGGTACCGCACGTGTCTTGCAGGACTTGAAGCGTCCGGTTGCTGGTAAAACCGGTACCACTAACGATGAAAAAGATGCCTGGTTTGTGGGCTTTACACCTGATCTCGTTGTTGGCGTTTATATCGGTTATGACAATCCGACCCCGCTTGGTCGTGGCAGTACTGGTGGTGTGCTGGCGGTTCCGGTTTTCAAAAACTTTATGGAGCAAGCGCTCGTCGGTAAGCCAAAATCGGAATTCCGAGTGCCGGAAGGCATGATGATGATTCCGATCAACCGTCGCACAGGTATGCGTATTGCTGCCGGTTCCGGTGATGCATTTATGGAAGCCTTCAAACCGGGAACAGGCCCAGCTGATTCTTATTCCGTAATCGGCATGGATGATTTCCAGGAAGGTTCACCAATTGCTCCGTCTTCACCGCAGGCGACACGGGCGCTGTCTTCCGGTTCCGGTGGATTGTATTAAAGTTGCAAATTCTTTACAGGCTTTGATGGGGCGACTATGTTGCCTCATCATTTGTTTGGTGAGTTAAGTATGGGAGCGAAATTTCGCTCCGGGTTTTGAGAATAGATAAGGATTATAAAGCGAATGCGCGCTGAAATTGAAAGCTTAGTCGACGAAATCAAGCAGGCCATAAGCCTGCTGAGGAGGCATCTTTGACTGGGATCAGTCTATTAAACGGCTGGGTTATTTAAACCAGCGCGCAGAAGATCCAACCCTTTGGAATGATGCTCAGGAAGCGCAAAAGCTGATGCGTGAGCGCCAGCAGCTTGAAGACAGCATCAATGGTATCAAATATCTGAGCCAGACTTTGAATGACAGCATTGAGCTGATCGAGATGGGTGAAGAAGAGGGTGATAAGTCGATTATCACCGATGCCGAAGATGCAATCCGTGCGTTGAAAACCGACATTGCGAAGCGTCAGATTGACATGCTGCTGTCTGGTGAAGCCGATGCGAACGACACTTATGTGGAAGTTCATGCCGGTGCCGGCGGTACGGAAAGTCAGGACTGGGCGTCGATGCTGCTGCGTATGTATACGCGCTGGTCTGAAAAAAGCGGTCGTAAGGTTGAGCTGCTTGAAATTCACGATGGTGAAGAAGCAGGGATCAAATCAGCGACACTGCTGGTTAAAGGGCACAATTCTTACGGTATGATGAAAACCGAATCCGGTGTTCATCGTCTGGTGCGTATTTCGCCTTACGATTCCAATGCGCGTCGCCACACGTCATTTGCCAGTATCTGGGTTTATCCGGCTATCGACGACAATATCGAAGTGGATGTGACCGAAGCCGACGTCCGTATTGATACATATCGTGCATCAGGTGCCGGTGGTCAGCACGTCAACACAACCGACTCGGCTGTTCGTATTACCCATATCAAAACCGGTATTGTGGTTCAGTGTCAGTCGGAACGATCACAGCATAAAAACCGTGCAACTGCATGGTCGATGTTGCGTGCTCGTCTTTATGAAGAAGAGCTGAAAAAACGTGAGGAAGCCACCAATGCGATGACGGCTTCCAAAACCGATATCGGCTGGGGACACCAGATCCGCTCTTATGTATTGCAGCCTTATCAGCTGGTTAAAGATCTGCGTACCGGTGTTGAAAGCACCAATCCGCAGGAGGTGCTGGACGGCGCTGTTACACCTTTCATGGAAGCAGCACTCGCCCATCGCATCAGCGGCAGTGACGTGGTGGTTGAAGATATCGACTAACCACTGAAGGTTATTGAACTGGTTTTTGTGCTGCGGGGCGGGATTGCATAGTGCTGTTTCGCCCTGCATCATGTGCATCTGACAAATATGGATTCGCAGTTTCATGCTCTATTTTTCGCGCTGGAAAGTCGCTCTGATCTGGTTGGTCGTCTTTATCGGCGTTATTCTTGCCTTACCCAATCTTTTCTCGCGTGATACCTTAGACGGGCTGCCGAATTTCCTGCCGAAAAAGCAGGTGTCGCTCGATCTTGATTTGTCGGGTGGCTCGCGTCTCATCATTCAATCTTCGAAAACATCAGACCGTGTCGTTGACCAAACGGTTGAAGTTTTGACCAGCCGTTTAAAAGAAATGGGCTATGAAGATGCTTTGGTGGAAAAAGAGCGCAAAGGCCAGATTCTGGTTGAAGTGCGTGGCATTTACGACATTCAGCTACTTAAAGATATCTTGAGCGTTGATGGGGCAGTCACCTTCCACGAGGTGGATGCGAATATGTCACCCAATGATGCAATCCGCGGCACACCTCCGGAAGGTGATATCGTTGTCTATTCTTTTGACGATCCGCCGGTTGGCTATTTGTTGGTAAAGAAACCGGCATTGACGGATGCCGATATTCTGGATGCACAGGCTGATTATGCCACTGACGGCAAAACGGCAGTGATTAATATCAAGCTCAGCCCTGAAGGCCGTGCGGCGATGGCAACACTGACTGAAAAAAGCATTGGTCGTGCATTTGCTGTCGTTGTTGATCATCAGGTTATATCTGCGCCGGTTATTCAGGCAAAAATTGATGCAGATGAATTGCAGCTGACCGGCTCATTTGATTATCAGGTCGCGGGAAACCTTGCGGTCGTATTGCGGTCAGGTTCATTACCGGCAAGCGTGAGCGTGCTTGAGGAGCGTACCATTACATCGGCACTTGGCGCGGATTATGCCAGTGCTGCTATCGTTGCAGCAGTGATGGCAGCCATTCTGGTCGGGCTTTTCATGGTGCTTTCTTATGGCACATTGGGCGTTTTGGCGATGATCGCTTTGGCGGTCAACATTATTTTGCTGACTGCGATTTTGTCGATTATCGGTGCTTCGGTCAGTATGGCGAGTGTTGCCGGTCTGGTGCTGACTATTGGTATGGCTGTTGATGCCAATGTGTTGATTTACGAGCGTGTGCGTGAAGACCGCCGTCATGGTTATTCCGTGGTACAAGCCATGGAATCAGGCTTTTACCGTGCGCTTTCAACGATCATTGATGCAAATCTCACGACGCTGATTGCAGCTGTTGTACTGTTTATTTTAGGCAGTGGTGCTGTTTATGGTTTTGCTTTGACGGTTACCATTGGTATTGCAACCACACTTTTCACGACTTTGACTTTTACCCGCTTGCTGATTTCGCAATGGGTACGCATCATGAAGCCGAAAGAGGTGCCAAAACGTCGCCTCAAACTGGTGCCGACCGTTACCCGCATTCCTTTCATGCGTTTGCAGTTTCTGACGCTTGGTGTATCGGTCTTGGCTTGTGCAATCGTGCTGGCACTTTTTGTCAATGTCGGTTTCAATTACGGTGTCGATTTCCGTGGTGGTGCCATGGTTGAATTGCAGGCACGCCAAGGTGACGCCGATCTCGTTGACATTAGCGAACGTCTGGCCGATCTCAACATTGAAAGTGCCCGGGTGATACCGACCGAAGATGCCAATTCTGCTCTTGTGCTGATCGGCAGTCAGGAAGTTGGCGATGAGGCTGATCAGACGATTGCAGTGAAGCTGCGTGATGAATTTGCCAAAGAATACACATTCCAGCGTGTCGAAGTGGTGGGGCCAACGGTTTCTGAACAGTTGAGCAATGCCGGCATTTTGGCAGTTATTCTTTCACTGCTTGGCATCTTTATCTATGTTTGGTTGCGCTTCCGCTGGCAGCTTGCATTTGGTGCGGTGATTGCAACAGTGCATGATGTGATCATTTTGGCCGGTATGTTCATCATCTTCGGCATGGAGTTCAATCTCTGGAGTGTCGCGGCTATTTTGACCATTATCGGCTACTCACTCAATGATACGATTGTAATTTATGACCGTATCCGTGAAAATTTGCGCCGTTATCAAAGTGCGCCATTGCCGGCAATTATCGATGCATCGATCAATCAGACATTGTCACGCACTATTTTAACGTCCTTCGTGACATTCCTTGCGCATGTGCCGCTATATGTCTTCGGCGGTGAAGATATCCGCAACTTTGCGCTGGCGCTCAGTGTTGGTATTATTGTGGCCAGCTATTCTTCCATTTTCATTGCCGGTCCGTTGCTGGTGCAGTTTGGTTTGAAGCCGCGCAGCGAACGTCAGGATGGTGATGATGATATGAGTGACGAGCTGGCGCAGTCATTAAACTTGGAGAGCTGATATGTCTTCCGGCATTCAGATGCGAGAGGCGCATTTCCCCGGACGTGCGCCCATTGACGCTTATGGCAATGGCGGCTTCCGCTTTGCCGAGATGTCACATCGCGGTTCAATCATGTGTTTGCCAAGCGGTGTGCATTGCTGGGAACCTAACGCGCCGCCTTTGCTGACAAAAGATGATTTGAAGCTCATTCTTGAACAGGCAACTGATATCGAAATTTTGCTGGTCGGCACAGGCATGGACTTGCGCCGTATCCCGGCGGATGTGCGTGATCTTTTGCGCGCCAGCGGTATTTCATCTGATCCGATGAGCACCGGTGCGGCTGTGCGCACCTATAATGTGCTGTTGGCCGAAGACCGTGCTGTGGCAGCCGCCCTGATTGCTGTTGACTGATATGCAGGATAATGAACTTTATTGTCTGGATCTGGTGCGGCAGGCCGATAAAGACCGTTATTTGTCACTGCTTTACGCACCGGAAGAAAAAAGGGGCGCATTAGCGGCACTTTATGCTTTCAATGTAGAAATTGCCCGTATCCGTGATGTGGCAAAGGACGCGCTACCTGGCGAAGTGCGGCTGCAATGGTGGCGTGATCTGATCAATGGGGCGGGGCATGGCGAAACAGAAAGCCATCCTGTAGCTGCGGCTTTAATGGCAGCGATCAAGCGCTATTCATTGCCGATCCATGTCTTTGACGCTTATTGTGAAGCGCGTATTTTCGATCTTTATAACGATCCGATGCCTGCGCGTCATGATTTGGAGGGCTATTGCGGCGAGACAGCATCTGTACTCATTCAAATGGCCGCCCTCATTCTTGATGCGGACAGAGCACCACAATTTAGCGAGGCTGCGGGGCATGCAGGTGTGGCGCAAAGCATTACCGGTTTGTTGCGCTTGATGCCGCTTCACCGTGCACGAAGCCAGATTTATATGCCTGCTGATATTTTGCAGGCAGTCGGATTGAATGCAGAGACTTATCTTGGATCAGAACAGCAGCAAGAACTCACCAATTTGGTGAGTGCAATAATTGCTTTGGCGGATGAGCATTATGTTGCTTATAAAAAAGCTTCCCGTTCAATGCCCGCAACTTTGAAACCCGCTTTTCTGCCGGTCTGTCTGGTACCGGTCTATTTACGGGCACTTTCGCGCAATGCTGCAAGTGTACCGACGCAAATCAGCGATATTTCGCCTTTGCGCCGCCAATGGACGATGATGAAGGCTGCTTTATTAGGGTAATTTTATCAGTACTTATAAAAAAGAGGCGTGATCGGTAACAATCATGCCTCTTTTAATTTTACTGAAGATCAACCAGCTTAAAGTGCTGATTTCTCCAACCAGTTTTTCCAATCTTCCAATGCGCGCGCACTCATGGCACGTTTTTTGGCTATGGTTTTTTCTTTACCGCGCAAGCGTTTGCCTTCGGTTTTAACCACCTCAACCGGTGGGAAAAGGCCGAAATTGACATTCATCGGCTGGAATGAGCGTTTGCCCGGTTCTTCGTCGCTGATAATATGTCCACCGGTAATATGGCCGAGAAGGGCGCCGAAACCGGTTGTCAATGGCGGAACATCCAACGCCTTGCCCAATACTTCTGCGGCAGTAAAGCGCCCGGCCAGCAAGCCGATTGCAGAGGATTCGACATAGCCTTCACAACCGGTGATCTGACCGGCAAAGCGTAAGTTGGGGCGGGATTTCATCCGCAATTTACCATCAAGAAGCACTGGTGAGTTCAAATATGTATTGCGGTGCAGACCACCAAGGCGTGCAAATTCGGCATTTTCCAAGCCGGGTATCATCCGCAGGATAGCGGTCTGATCACCGTAGCGCAGCTTGGTTTGGAAGCCGACCATATTATAAAGTGTGCCCAGTGCATTGTCTTGACGCAATTGCACAACAGCATAAGGCTTAACCGTCGGGTTATGGGCATTGGTCAGCCCCATCGGCTTCATCGGGCCGTGGCGCAACGTTTCCGGCCCACGCTCGGCCATCACTTCAATCGGCAGGCAACCGTCAAAATAAGGTGTGCCTTCCCACTCTTTAAAGTCGGTCTTTTCACCGCCAATAAGAGCTGCGATAAAGGCTTCATACTGCTCTTTATCCATTGGGCAGTTGATATAGTCTTTGCCTGTTCCGCCCGGACCTACTTTGTCATAGCGGGACTGGAACCAGCAGACATCCATATTGATGCTGTCAAAATGAATGATGGGAGCAATGGCATCAAAAAATGCCAGTGCATTGGTGTCCGTTTCAGCTGCAATGGCATCCGCCAACGATGCGGCTGTCAGCGGGCCGGTAGCGATAATGGTTGTGCCCCATTCTTGCGGTGGCAAGCCGGAAACTTCGCCACGCTCAATGGTAATGAGCGGATGCTTTTCAAGCTTTTGAGTCACCGCTAGTGAAAAACCATCGCGGTCAACCGCAAGCGCACCGCCTGCCGGCACCTGATTGGCATCAGCGCAAGCCATGATAAGAGAATTAGCCATGCGCATTTCGGCGTGCAGGACGCCGACAGCATTGGTTTCTGCATCATCCGAACGGAAAGAGTTGGAACAAACCAACTCGGCCAGATGATCGGTTTTATGGGCATCTGTGCCTCGCAGCGGGCGCATTTCATGAATGATAACCGCAACGCCGGCTTCAGCCAGTTGCCATGCCGCTTCGGAACCCGCAAGTCCGCCGCCGATAATATGAATTGGGGAGTGAGAAACTGTGTTTGACATGGGAGTGTTCTTACTCCCTTTCGTTATATACAGCAATCACCACAAATCTGCTTTGCGCAATGTGCAGGCAGTTTTTTGAAACGAAGTTTTCGAAGACTAATCACTTGTTATAAGGCTTAAAGAAGCACCAAACGAATAATGCCCGCCATACTGTGTATGGCGGGCATTATTTCTGTCAGGCTAGCGTGGGAGGAGGGTCGCTAACCCGAAACTGCTATAATAGGGAGGAGGATATATAGCAGTGAATTATTGTAAATAGACAAGTATTTACTTGAGTATTATTAGCGTTTGTTAGCCTGGCGGGCTACATATGGAATATCTGAACGAGAAATTCCAAGGTCATTGAGTTCGCGGTTGCTCAAGATGCTGAGTTCTGCAACTGTCGAACGGTAACGGCGCCAGTTATTGAATGAGCGCATAATGTTCATTTCTTCTGTCTCCGATTGAATTACTGTAGATCAGTGTTTGATCGATGAGTTATATATAGGCCATATATTTAAAATTGGGAGAGACAGGTTTGCATAGCAGCCCTGCAAGCCATGCATTTCAGAAAACATCATTTGGTCACAAGGATAAGTTAGATAGAAGTTTCGGCCATATTTTGAATAACTGCTTTTTATAAGGTTTTCTCACTTTAACATCGACTCCGCTGTGGTCGCTAATTATAGCTAAGTAATAAATACATCAGCGAAAGGGTCTGCCTTTGTCTTTTTCTATGTCGGTTGAAAAGCTCATTTCCAGTTGGAAAGAGCAGGGGCTAATCGATAATGACACGGCTGGAAAATTACTCAGCGATTTACATGCGCGCCGTTCAGGTATTGGTTTGGGAACGGTACTGGCAACCATCGGCGGTCTTTTGCTTGGTGCAGCCGTTATCCTTTTAATTGCAGCCAACTGGCAGGAAATTCCGCGTATCGTGCGGGTTATTTCTGTCTTTGCGATCATTTGGGTTTGCTATATCGGCGGCGTTTGGCGGCGCCTTAAAGATGATGTAGTCTTTTCCAAAGCGCTTTTTATTATTGGTGCCGCAACATTTGGTGCGGGCATCGCTATGGTCGGACAGATGTATCATATGTCCGGGGACGAAGCCTCTGCCACACTGTTATGGACATGCGGTGTTTTTGTTTCGGCATTTTTGCTGCGTGAGTCGGTATTGAGTGCGTTAGCGATGTTTATTGCCGCCTTTTATGTCTTTGCCTCTGCCCAGTATGATTATGATGCCCTGCTTAATCAATCGGGCTTTTATATCGTTCCGGCTTTAGCTTTAACAGGTGCATTGGCTGCATATTTTACCCATTCGCGCATTACCGGTCATCTGGTCGGTATCTTCACATTGGTGTGGTTTGGGCTTCTCTATGCCGAAAACGAACATCAGCTTGTATTGTGGATATTGCTGGCAATCGGTGCGGCTTTAATGTTTGCCGATGGTTTTTCACATGTGACTTTGGAGCGTCTGACACGATTTTCCCGTCCTTTGGCTGGTTATGGTTTTTTGGGCGTACTTGGTGCCATTTTGGCATTTCAGGCGCACAGTATGGCCCTTAATAATTACGAGCAGCCGCATATCCTCTTTTATAGTATCATTATTTTTGCTCTTTGCATTGGTGCGCTTGTCATGTGTGGTCGTAACAATGGCGGCTTGCGCTGGCTGGTTTATCTCGCATTTTCAGGGCAAGTTCTCTATCTGGCCTTTGAAACAATCGGCACAATGATCGGTACATCCGGTTTCTTCTTGAGTTCAGGTGTTTTGGTGCTGTTATTGGCTGTATTTGTACGCCGTATGGAGCGCCGTCTTTCAGGTCATAGCGAGATGGAAACAGAGGTGCGACCATGAAAATGAGCGCTAAATATCTTTATGGTGCAGCCGTTGTGACAGCCCTGTTGCAAACCGGTGTTTTGTTTGCGGGCATTGAAAAGCGTGCACAGATCTTGCGCTACGGGCAGGATATTGTCGTGCAGACGAGCCGGGTTGATCCGCGCGATTTGATGCGTGGTGATTATGTTATCTTAGGCTACGATTTTTCAGAATTTGCTCAAAGCGCTGTTAAGGATGCAACGGATGATTATAGCGGCGATGTTTATGTGGCGGTTAAAAAAGGTGATGACGGTCTTTGGCATATGAGCCGCGCATCCATAAAACCCTTTGATGATCTGAGCGCTGACGAGGTGCAGAT